>CANJXG010000004.1 GCA_947478905.1 Coxiellaceae bacterium | reverse complement strand
CTCGCCTACGGTGGCTATGCCATCCTTGACAAGCAAAATGGTGATGCGTAAGAGCATTTATGCCAAAAATGGTGAAAACTAAATTTGCAATTTCAATATTTTAATGATAGTCTGCTCCAGAGTTGCACTTGTTATTTGAACTTAGGTTTACTAATCTTTTAGTGGTTTTTATATCACCAGCAGATTGCGCTTTATTCCAATTCTCTACCCCCATAAGGCCTACATCAAAGCCTAATAACTGTAACCAGCTTTTTTGTTGTTTTTGTTGAATTTCATCTTTTTTTGAATATTGAAAAAATTGAGCAATCATTTTAGTGAACGTAGGGTTATAGTCTTTTTGTAAAGGCGGCATCACAAAAACGGTTTCTAACTGATCTATAGTATATAGTGGTGGATTTCCTGTAGTTAATTGTTTAACAGAATCTTCTGCTGCTGCCTTATGTCCAGCGCCACCCTCTGAAGTAATGATATACACTTTTTTTGACATTTTATACTCTCCCAATATAGGTATTTAAAGCCTTAGGGCCTAAAAAACAAAAAAAGTTCACTAACTTAATTTTTATTTTTCTTTTTTTAGGAATATAATAAAAATATACAGTGTAATAATGTAAGAAATTAAGAGTATATAAACGTTTTATGGATACTAAAATAACATCGCAAAAACTACTTAGTGCTGCTCTGCATGATATAAACGAACTCAAAGCGTTGAATGTTACTTCCCTTGATGTTAAGGAATTAACTACCTTAATCGATTACATGATCATCGCAACGGGCACTTCTTCTCGTCATGTTCACTCCATCGCTGATCATTTAATCCAACACATGAAATCACGTCACATTCCTGTTTATGGCGTAGAAGGAGATCAAAATGATGAATGGATATTAGTCGATCTAGGAGATCTAATCGTTCATATCATGCAAGAAAAAACAAGAACCTTTTATAATCTCGAAAAATTATGGTCTATTCCCATGTCTAAACCCATATCTCAACCTGATCCAGTCCCTCTGTAAGTTGCTATAATAGGGTCTAATGCAGACCATAAAAAATCATGAAAAGGAAATTCAAAACTATTTAAAACGGGCCCGTTTTGCCTTTGTTTGTGTTTTCCTTTTATTATTAGTCTTATTGGGTCGACTCGCTTTTTTGCAAATTTATCATTATGATAAATATACTAATTTATCAAAAAGCAACTCTATACGTCTGGTCCCTATTCCGCCTGTACGCGGATTAATTTATGATCGTAATGGTGTGTTATTAGCGGAAAATATTCCTGGATATAGTCTAGATATTATTCCAGAACAAGTCACAAACCTAAAAGAAACTTTACAACGTTTAACTCTGTTATTAAATGTATCAAAAGAAGAGCTGGCGCATTTTGAAAAAAAACGAAAACAAAGTCGTACTTTTTCATCCCTGCCTTTAAGGCTAAAATTATCTGAAGATGATATCGCAAAATTTTCTCTTAATTTAGCCCAATTTCCTGGTGTTGAAATTAATGCTCGCCTTATGAGGCATTATCCATACAAAGAATTATTTGCCCACACTATAGGATATGTTGGTCGTATATCTGAAACAGAAATACACCAACTTGATCCTGCACTGTATCAAGCAACCCTTATTATTGGCAAAACGGGCATTGAAAAATATTATGAAAACCTTTTACATGGTAAGCCAGGATTTAAACAAATTGAAATCGATGCGCATGGCCGCATAATTCAAGTATTAAAAGAAATTCCTCCCACCCCTGGTAGTAATATCACATTAACGCTTGATATTCATTTACAACGCCGCGCGTTTAATGCAATGAATCGTACCAATAACCAGATTGCGGGCGCTATCGTCGCGTTAAATCCCAATACAGGTGAAATACTGACAATGGTCAGTAATCCAACTTTTGATCCTAATTTATTTGTCAATGGGATCCCTCAATCTATTTATTTACAACTTCAAAATGAATCAAATCGCGCTTTATTTAATCGTGTCATTCATGGTCAATACCCCCCTGCCTCTACCATCAAACCCTTTTTAGGACTGGCAGGTCTTGAAAAACAAATTGTCACGCCTGAATATAGCATTAACGATGCAGGTACTTACCAACTTACAGCAGATGGACGAGTCTATAGAGATTGGCGACCTAAAGGGCATGGCAAAACCAATTTACACAAAGCTATAAGAGAATCTTGTGATACTTACTTTTATAACCTAGCTCATAAATTAGGAATAGATAATATAGCTCATTGGCTAGGGCAATTTGGATTTGGCAAAACAACTAGTATTGATTTACCCAATGAAAAAATAGGCATTATTCCTTCTAAAGCCTGGAAAAGAAAAACTTTTGGAACCAGTTGGTTTCAAGGTGAAACACTCAGTATAGGCATTGGCCAAGGCTATATGCTCGTCACCCCATTGCAATTAGTTAGCGGTTTAGCAACTTTAGTGAATGAAGGACGACCTATCCAACCGCATTTATTAAAAAAATCTTATACTCCTCATTTAGAAAATACAGTAAGCGCCCATCCTAAACATTGGTCTCTTATTAAAAATGCAATGGAAGCGGTCATTAAAGAACCTCAAGGTACTGCGCATCGACTTTATGCAAGTGCCCATTTCTCTATGGCTGGTAAAACAGGTACTGCCCAAATATTCACTATAAAACAAGAAGAAAAATATGATAAAGATAAGGTAGCAGCACATTTACGCGATCACACTTTATTTATGGCTTTTGCACCTGTGGCTGCGCCAAAAATTGCGATTGCAACTATACTTGAACATCATCCTGGCAGTGCTGAAGTGGCTCGCGATATTATTGAAGGATATTTAATACATCATGTTTCCTAAATCGTTTTATATAAAAAATGGCCATCTAGATTACATTACCTTATTTTGTATTAGTGCCCTTTTAATGGTAGGCTTAAGTATTTTATATAGCGCCAGTGGTCAAAATTTTAAATTACTCCAACACCAAATCGTCCATATTGTGATTAGTTTATTAATCTTATGGGTCGCAGCCCATATTCCTCCTCAAAAATATTGTCAGTGGGCTCCTTGGATTTATAGCTTTACTTTAGCCCTACTCATCGGTGTTTTACTCTTTGGTACCACTAGCAAAGGGGCTCAACGATGGCTCATGTTTGGGGGCTTTCGATTCCAACCTGCTGAATTAATGAAATTAGCACTGCCTCTGATGCTTGCTTATTATTTAAATAATAAACCACTTCCATTAAATCATCGTGATTTAATGGTCTGCCTTATATTTATTTTAATACCCACTTTATTAGTTGCAAAGCAACCAGACTTAGGAACAAGCATCTTAATTATGGCCTCTGGATTATTAATTATTTACTTAGCAGGGATCAGTTTTAAACTCATATTGGGATCAAGCCTTCTGTCGGTCATCGCAATGCCTTTCTTATGGTTTAAACTGCATGACTACCAAAGACAACGTATTTTTACATTTTTAAATCCCGAGAATGATCCTTTAGGAAACGGGTATCATATTATTCAATCTAAAATTGCGTTAGGATCGGGTGGACTATGGGGTAAAGGATGGCATAACGGCACCCAATCCCAACTCGATTTTTTACCGGAACAAACAACTGACTTTATCTTTGGTGTTTTAGGCGAAGAATTCGGATTTATTGGTGCTCTTTTATTATTCATTCTTTATGTAAGTTTAATAGCTCGAGGCTTATATATTGGCTTAAAAGCACAAGATACGTTTTCTAGACTCTTAGCTGGGAGTTTAACTTTAGTTTTTTTTGTATATATTGCAGTAAATATTGGGATGGTCAGTGGACTTTTACCGGTAGTTGGCATACCATTACCTTTAGTAAGTTATGGCGGTACCTCGCTTGTAACTTTGATGGCCTCTTTTGGTATTATTACTTCAATCCATACACATCGAAAATTATTAACACGTTAAAGGCACACTATACATTATATGCGTACACTAAAAAAAATTCTTTTATGTTTAATATTATTTTCTCCGGCCCTACAAGCGCACTTGACTACACTGGTTGATCCTCAAACCCGCTCAATAGAGATAAACCAATTTATTCAAAAAATGGTCAATGAACATCAGTTTAATGAAAGTGAATTAACTCAACTCTTGGGCCAAGCTGAAACAAAGGACAGCATTCTACAAGCCATTAGTAAACCGGCAGAAAATGTATTACCTTGGTTTAAATATAAAAACATATTTCTTGGTCAAAAAAGAGTAGAAGAAGGAGTACAATTTTGGAAAAAAAATCAAAAAACTTTAAATAAAGCTTATAAAAAATATGGTGTCCCACCAGAAATAATTGTTGGTATTATTGGCGTAGAAACTTTTTATGGCAAACAAAAAGGAAACTATCGTGTTTTAGATGCCTTAGTCACTTTAGCCTTTGATTATCCCCCACGCTCCCTTTTCTTTCGTTCAGAACTGGAAGCATTTTTACTCATGACACGAGAAGAAAACTTAGACCCAACTCAATTACTAGGTTCTTATGCGGGTGCAATGGGTATGCCTCAATTTATCGCTTCTAGTTACCGACGTTTTGCAGTTGATTTTAGTGGCAAAGGAAAACGGGATTTAATTAATAATACGGAAGATGTTATTGGCAGTGTTGCTAATTATTTTGTACAATCTGGCTGGAAAACAAATGAGCCTGTCATTTTACCGGTAATCAATACAGGATTAAATAAGTATCTTACTACCCTTGAAACCCATGCTAAAAATCCACAACTCAAATATACATTAGAAGCGTTATATGAACAAAATGTTCAATTAGTGAACCCATCTGCAAACCTAAATCCCAAAACCCGAATTGCAGTTATTCCGTTAGAAGAAGAACAAGGATTAACTTATTGGTTAGGATTAAATAATTTTTACGTGATTACACGTTATAATCATAGTAATCATTATGCTATGGCGGTATATGAATTAAGTCAAAAAATTAAATCTCTTAAAGAACAAGGGTAAATTAAAATATGTTGTACAACTTTAAAAAAAAATTCTTATTGACAACTGTCATTATCACGCTGTGTACACTCTCTGCTTGTAGCACGACCCATAAACCAGCAGTTAAACCAGGCATAGTGGATGGCGCTCCTTTGAATCCTAAATGCGTAGATCATATTCCAGATGCACAACCCAAACCAGAGATCTTAAGCAAATATGGAAATCCACCCACTTATGAGGTGTTTGGTAAAAAATATCATGTCTTACCAAAAACAAAGCATGGCCACACCCAAAAAGGAATGGCTTCTTGGTATGGAACTAAATTTCAGGGTAAAAGAACTTCTAGTGGGGAACCTTACGATCTGTATTCTATGACTGCAGCTCATAAAAATTTACCACTGCCAACCTATGTGAAAGTTAAAAACCTTAAAAATAATCGTGAAATTGTAGTAAAAGTGAATGATCGCGGCCCTTTTGTAGATGATCGTATTATTGATCTCTCTTATGCAGCCGCCAAAAAATTAGGTATTTTTGAATTTGGCACAGCACCTGTGAGTGTGACCGTTATCGATCCCACTCATCCAGATTATCTCAAAGGCAAAAGTTAACGAACTTTAAAACCTAGATTATCGATTTAATCTAGGTTTTTTGTTTTCATGCTCACAAGACTCATCATCTGAGGCTTCTGCAGGCTTTGGATGCACTCGCAGATCATTAGCTAACTTAGCTTTAATAATGTTTACTGCATCATTACTATTGCCGCAGTTAAAACGCACAGCGGCATGTGCGCTATCAGGTATATCGTTTGCCCTTAAGAATTTTTGTTCTACAAACCTATCGTACTCTACATGCAATTCACGTTCAACTTTAGGCCTCAAATTCTCTTGAACATATTGTGTTAACAAACATGTTCCCTCCTCCTCGTCTAATTCGCATTCAATTTCTCGAAGCTCTGCTTCTGTATAGTCGTTGCTATTAAAAATAGAACCTACCAAGGACATCGCTGTTGTCTTTACGAGTTCTTTATTCACCGTCACGACTTGAACATGGCTATGCAATGTTTGTAAGCTATTAATTATATTATTAACAAATCCATCCTGACATTTTGCTCTATCCTGACTATAAGGATCCAAATCTTTACCATTGGTTAGATTTCCATCTCGTTGGGCTTCAAATAAAGCATCCATTAATATCGCTTTTCTATCATTACGTTGGATACTCCAATCCAAAGTGGGAGAACAGCGCTCTTGCTCATCATGTATGCCAATCCAAGTCAAGGCCAATACTTGCATTACAGTCACGCGTGTTTTTGCTTCATGATACTGTGTAAACGATGGAGTCTCCATCAATCTCAACCCTCGAGCTGCGGCTTTTTCTTTCCCTTGCATAGCAGCCTCAAGCTCCTCAATCCATGAGTTAATATCTTGTTCACAGCTTTGAATTAAGTTCACAAACGCGAGTTGGGTTTCTGCTGTCTGAATCACTTTCAACATCGCCTGTCTTTTTTCTTCATCATCTGTAGCTCCTGGAACACTATCCACCCAGCTCTTGAGCACATCTTTTTTCTGTGGAGATAATTCTAAATAATGTGCGCTTAAAGCAATAATCGAACGAGCTACTGAATCATGCACGATGGCACTATGGGTATTAACGGCTAAGCGTGATGAAACCTGATTCAAATATGCTATCAACGGCTTATTCTTTGTTAGATTAGCAAGACCAAGAAGCGTATTATTAAATGTATCTTTTTTATTTAATAAAATTCCAGCCTGATCAATAGTCAAGTCAGAAAACATTTCTTTTACTATTTCAGTAAGCTCAAAATAAGTAGCAGCGCGCAGCAAGGTATCTCTTTGAACATGTTCATTGTCTAAAACTTCAAACTTTAGCTCGAAAGGAAGACTACGCCATAAAGCTTCAATTAAAGATACTTTTTTCTTTTCATCTATAAAAGCGTTCGGCACATATAAAATATCATGAATCGTAGAGTGAAGCATGTCACATAATTTAGCTGCTACTTCCTTATTTTCATTTTCTAAAGCATATACCAGTGCCGTTTTACCATCATTATTACACTGCAAAAGCAAAACAGTCAAATTGGATAACTTATGTTCGTGAGTTGGGCTACGGTCATCTACACTCTCTATAATACAATCGAACAGCTCAACATCTCTCTTACGAGCAGCGCTAAAAAAAAGCGTCTCTCCAAGTCCATCTTTCACTTCAAGACACAATCGGAGCGTATCAGTCAAATATGCATAAATGTCTTTATCTTCAGTCTCTTGAGCAAACCTTATAGCTGTTTCATCTTTATAATGTTGATTAAAAAATATAACTACTTGCTCTGGGCTGCAACCAAAAAGTATTTTTTCGACTAGATGTACATGATTATTCAACACCGCATTTATGAAAAGCCCCCAATGAATATTCAGTTTATCCCAAAGCTTACTTTCTTGATTGATACCCCTGTTACCGATGAGAAGCGTCCAATCAATCTTGGTGTTATTCCAAACTGTACTGTCTTCAGTCACACTCTTACATAATACTTGAGCACGAGCATCGAGCTGATTTTGCATACTATCATATAAGACCTCTATACAGAAACCAGACAACATAATATTCATTGCTTCATATTGATTGTCTATAACATGCCTCCAGGCAGTTTTTCCATTTTGATCTTTATACGTCAACAAATGCATAAGAAGATTATAATCTAGGCTGCCGCTCTCCAGCAATGCCTGAAAAACGTGAACACTGTTCTCATTACAAGCAGCAAGCATAAGCGCAGTTTCACCTTGGGCATTCTCCCGTGTTAAAAGTGCAAATCTGTGCTCTTCAGTAAAATTTAAAAGTTGCAAAATACCCTGCATAACGTGTACATCTCCATTTCGAGCAGCTGCTATTAATGCGGTATCCTCTTTACCTACTTCTTCATCGATTGCATTTAAAAAATTTACTATAAATTCAGGCGTCAGCTCTGAAGAGGCAAGTATAATTTTAATCATTCCTGCATAGCTATGACGTGCTGCAACAATTAATGCTTCTCTAAGTTCTTTAGTATAAAAACCCTGCAGTTTTTGATCTGGACTAAGATTAGAACATGACTCTAATATAATGCTTACTATGGAAGTACTGTCATTTTTTGTCGCTAATACAAGCGCATTCATGAACAATGCAAATCTTTGTTCATGAATCAGCTGAGCACTAGCTGCTAATAACGTCTTAAACGCTTCTGAATCATTATCCAAAGCGGCCTTAATAACTTTGTCTTTATATTCGTTTAATTCTGCTTCTAACATTAATATTTACCTTATTTATCTGTATCTGAGTTTATGAAAATTCTAGCGGGTCAAGCTCATAATTAAATTTGAGTTGCCCGCATAAAAAACAAATGCTATTTATCCTTGGTTTTCTTAGAATCGCTTCATCCGTCTTGCCAGTTCACTGAAGTCAGTTGGAAGGGGAGGAGCCGCTCCTCCAAGCGCACGAAATAGCTTTTCTTCAATTGCGGTGCGTATGTTTAACTTATTGCCAAAACATGAGCTTAAGACTTTATTAATTACAGAGTCTTGATCTTCTTCCGTTACAAATCGCTTGTCTATAAATTTATCAAACTTTTGATTCAAGGCAGCTTTTAATTTGGGTATTAATATTTGCTGGACTTCTACTGTGAAACAATCCCACTTTGTGAAATGTGCCCTAAACGCTACAAGCTGATCAACAGTATAATCTTCGCAATTAAACTCTGAGATCAATAAATATTGCACAGGCACTTCTAAATGGCTCCTATTAACAATCAAAGTGCTAACGCCAGAATGCAAACCAGTTAACCCGACAACTAACCCATTTATAAGTGTAGTATAATAATAATCCTTTTCATCTTCTGTCAGAGGCCACCCTGAACGCGAATAATAAACAGAATACCATGATGCTATCACTGCTTGTTCTCGTTGTTCTACTTGCATCCGCCAATGCTCATCACTTCCTAATGTATAGTTACTTAGATCGTCGTAAGGCGATGCATGAGGTTGATCGTATATTGCATTATATACGCTCAGTAGTGCATCCAGTCTCATTGGAGTACGGTCCTCACCGCGGCTAATCTTATTTAAAAACATCATAAAAGCTTCCATGCCGAGAGAATGCATTAGAGAGTTAGACCAAGCATAAAGCGGCCTAGCGTCGTCTTCTCTTATCTTCTTGCGTCGATCTTCTTCTGAACTAAGACTATTGCTAGTCAAATCTAACTTCTCACGCACCTGAGATTCATAACAGTTTCTTAGAAAAGTAAGCGAGTCAGAAGGGTGCTTATGCGATGCATTAGCATTATTAGCATGAATGGAATCTAGAAAAAAATCTTCTATGAGATGTCCTCCCATAGAGGAGTAGGTTCTCATTTTTTTTGCAAGAGAATACGCTGTATCTCCTTTATTATTCTTTTGGTCTAGCAACTCTACACTCTCAGACGATGTCAAGCCACTCAATATTTCTTTAACAATGTTTAAATTTTTCTTTTTTACAGCAATCATCAGTAATGTATCACCCGTAGAGTCCGAGCCAGAGCGCGCTAGTTTTAGAGCTCTAAATATAATTTCTTTAGGCACGCTACCCAGTAATTCTCTGACGGTTTCTTCCTTAGAATTACAAATAGCGTTATACATGGCCTCACTCCACAAGTTAAAAATAAGCTGAAGAATCTTTTTCTTTTTTTTATTTTCGTAATCATGCATACAACCGGTTTTTCCTTGTTGATCTTTATGGATCAAAAGTTGAGCATGAAACGACTTATCTGGTATACAGTTAAATAATGTGTCTATCACATTTTCATGGTCGTTACGAGCTGCCACTATAAAAGCAGTCTCACCTTGTGCATTACTACGATTCAAACTATTTATTATCGGTACTAATTCATTTTTGAATGCGTCTAAAATAATCTGTACTACATTGACATGACCATTACGAGCGGCTTCTATCAACGCCGTATCTTCTGGGCCTACAGACTCATCCACTTCATTTAAAAATGAAGCGATATCTTTGAATCTAGAATCAACCAGATCAAGTATCAATTTAACTATTTCACTATGCCCTAGACGAGCAGCTAAAATAAGTGCAGACTGCCATTCTTTGAATAGGTGCTCGTTGTTTATTTCTGTAGATTCTGGTTCTGCTAATAAAAGCTTAACTAACGCTATAACATTATATTTTACAGCTAATGTCACAATAGCATTACTAGCGATATGAATATCTTTTATCTCGCTCCATATAGGCAATTCATCTTCTGTTTGAGGTATATTATAATGAGCTAACATCCTGATATATAAATCTTTTATCATTTCAATATCCCAAGCACCGTTTAGTCGATTCTCTAAAATATTCTCATATAAAAAATTTGCCATCTCAAACTCCGCAGAACTACGCAATCCTTGTTTAATTAGATGACATTGTTGGAAAACACTTAAACCAAATAGCATACTCTCGACTATTTCAATCTCTCCATTTAGCACAGCTTGCATAAATCGATTCTCATTCTGTCCTTCTGCCTTAGCAGTAATAAAATTATATTTAGTTTTTGCTGGTAAAGCATCCATCAATGCTGTAGCATTTTCTCTATCGAATCCAGAAAGACACGTGTCCAAAAGAGTATCCAACAATGTGTGCAATGCCTTGGGCAGAAATGCTGAACCTATCCCCTCTCGCTCTGGATAGGTAAACATTTTTTTGATTAAAAAAGTTAGTTCTGGTACGCTGAAAATAAATTTTAAAAACTCACTACGCGTATAGCGTGCTACTAAAACTAGAATATTAGTAAAAATGGGCATCCTGTCATCTTCCGTTAAAGAAGAATTGGTTAGTAAATTTTTTAAAAGCAGTTTAAAAGACTCTATATGATTCTCTACTACAGCTTTTTTAAGAGCTTCGTTATATTCTAATAAATTCATTGTAAGTGCGCCCTTTAAAGAAAGTGGTTGCAATAAGATTGATAAAGTCGCGATATTTTACAACACATTAATATGCATGTCAAATATACTGTTATTAATAGCAAATTTGCATATGCACGCTACTCATTTAATCGTGATTTATGTATGCACACTCGAGTTCTAAGGCTCTCTAAAGCGCAGTATAAAATTGTCTCATTTCATGTTAAACTATTTTTGTTTTATCTTCACAAACAATAAATTGGCAGCTAAATAACTATGACAAAAACATCCGCAAACTTAAAAATTTTCTTATTTGCTATATTGGGCGCATTATCAACCAGCGCCGCTGCACTGATCCCTAATCCTCCTAATATCGCCGCAGACTCTTATGTGTTAGTTGACTTTAAAAGCAATCAGATTTTAGCTTCAAAAAATCCAGATAAAAGAATAGAACCTGCTAGCCTCACAAAAATGATGACAACCTATCTCATTGATACTGAACTCTCTGCTGGGAGAATTAAGCCAACCGATCTGGTTCGTGTTTCTGAAAATGCTTGGCATGCGGAAGGATCCAGGATGTTTGCGCAAGTAGGATATCAAATTGCAGTTCAAGATTTATTAAGAGGCATTATCATTCAATCTGGCAATGATGCTTCTATTGCCATGTCTGAACATATTGCAGGCAATGAGATTGCCTTTACCGAGTTAATGAATGATCATGCCAAACGTCTGGGCATGAAAAATACTCATTTTATGAATGCAACCGGCTTAAGCCATCCTGATCACTACACTACAGCAAGAGATCTTAGTATTTTATCGCGTGCCTTAATCCGAGATTTTCCGCATAGTTATAAACTATATTCTGAAAAGTGGTTTACCTTTCATGGAATCAAACAGCCTAATCGCAACCGTTTATTATGGCGTGAAGATTTTGTAGATGGTATTAAAACTGGACATACCGATGCTGCTGGCTATTGCTTAGCTGCGTCTGGCCAACAAAAAGGAATGCGTTTAATTTCTGTTGTATTAGGTGCTGATACAGATAATGCGCGTACAGACTATTCCCAACAATTATTAAGATATGGTTTTCGTTTTTATGAAACCCACAAACTCTTTAGCGCGACCAAACCCTTAAAAGAAGCACGTGTATGGATGGGGGATCGTAGTAAGTTGCCCTTAGGTTTAGCCGAAGATGTATACGTCACTATTGCTCAGGGTCAATATAAAAAATTAAATGCGCACATGACTTTCAATACTTATTTTGAAGCGCCGCTTCAAAAAGGAAAACCCTACGGAAAACTCAATATTACGCTAGGGGAAGACACTGTGGTACAAATTCCTCTTGTTGCGCTTGAGACAGTGAATCGTAGTGCAACATGGCGATGTGGCCCCGATTACCTTGGCTTAACCGCACGTAAATTATTTAACAGTGCAACAAGCTAAGCAACTGGTTCCTCTTAGTACTCTTGAAGAGATGAGAATTATTCAATTCGATTCTCTTCAAGCGTATCTTCCTATTTACGAAAAAATGCGCGCGTTCACTCTAGAACGCCTGCCTGGCACTTTAGATGAAATCTGGCTCTTAGAACATCATAGTGTATTTACACTAGGCCAAGCAGGCAAAGCGGAACATATTGTACAACCCGCAACTATCCCGGTTATACAGTCTGATAGAGGTGGCCAAATTACTTATCATGGCCCAGGTCAACTCATGATATATGTGCTGCTGGACTTAAATAGACTAAAAATCAATATTCGTGAATTAATAGACTTATTAGATAGGTGTATAATAACTTTATTAGCACAATATAATATAATAGGACATACCAAACCTAATGCCCCAGGTATCTATATAAACGATGCCAAAATTGCTTCTATCGGTTTACGAGTGCGTAAAGGATGTAGTTATCATGGTATATGTTTAAATGTAGAAGGTGATTTAAGCCCATTTTTAAGTATTCATCCCTGTGGATATAAAGATTTAGCTATGACACAAATGAAAAATCATAATCCAAATGTAACACTCGCTACAGTATCTCATTCCATCACATTTTTATTAAAGAAATTATTTACATCATGAGCCACGAAAAATCCCAATCAAAATTTGAACGTTTACCTATTAAAATTAGACCCATTGTTACTACGGAAAAAAAACGACTTCCTACTTGGATCCGCGTAAAAGCACCCACCGATAATTCTGTTGCCAACTTAAAAAGTTTACTACGAGAACATCGTATGGTGACGGTATGTGAAGAAGCTTCTTGCCCAAATTTAAGCGAATGCTTTAGCAAAGGTACTGCTACTTTTATGATTATGGGTGATAAATGTACGCGGCGTTGTACTTTTTGTGATGTTGCCCATGGCACTCCTAATCCTTTAGATCCAAACGAACCAATCAATTTAGCGACGTCTTTAGGAAAAATGGGGTTAAAATATGTAGTGATTACCTCCGTTGATCGCGATGATTTACTCGATGGCGGTGCAGGCCATTTTGCCGACTGTATTAAAGCTGCAAGAGAGCATTGCCCTACTACACAAATAGAAATTCTCGTGCCTGATTTTAGAGGTCGCATGGATATTGCGCTAGATAAATTAGGAGAACATTTACCTGATGTTTTTAATCATAATCTTGAAACCGTCTCACGCATTTATAAAACCGTCAGACCAGGGTCGGATTATCAATGGTCTTTAACTTTGCTCAAAAAATTTAAAACGCGTTTTCCTAATATTCCTACCAAATCTGGAATTATGTTAGGCATAGGCGAAACGGATGAAGAAATTATTCAGGTCTTAAAAGACTTAAGAGCACATGATTGTGAATGGCTTACTTTAGGACAATATTTACAGCCCAGCAAATTTCATCACCCGGTAGAGCGATATGTCACACCAGCACAATTTGATGAATTTGGTCGCATTGCGCTTTGTTTAGGATTTTCTAATGTCGCCAGCGGCCCTATGGTACGTTCTTCTTATCATGCAGATAAGCAGGCTAAGGGTGAAAAAGTAGGATAACCCGCCGCCGCTAAAGCCATCACTTCCACCCGAACTCCCAGTAGGACCAGAAGTAGCGCCAGATGCAGATCTAAAGAAAACTCGCCCCCCCACCTAAACTAATTCTCGCCCCAACGAGGCAATAATGCGTGTTTTACATCAATTTGATATAAAATACGCGCCACTACAAAATCAATAATATCTTCTAGTGTTTTAGGTTTAAAATAAAATCCTGGGCAAGCTGGCATAATCGTCACACCCAATTTACTCAAATTCAACATATGCTCAAGATGAATGGCAGATAGTGGCATTTCACGCACCACTAATACAAGCTTTCCTTTTTCTTTAATAATGACATCTGCCGCACGTTCAAGTAAATTATCACTTGTGCCCAGCGCAATGGCTGCTAAACACCCTGTAGTACACGGGCATACAATCATAGTGTTACAACCCCCGCCTCCACTGGCAATAGGTGCCATCCAATCTTCTCTACCATAGGCCGTAATTTGATCTTCACGGGCTTTATAACGCTGAGTAAAAAACTCAGCAATTTTTTTAGGCTGACTGGGCATCTCTAAATTCGTTTCACTTGCTACAACCATTAAGCCTGCTTTAGAAATTAATAAAATTATATTAATATCAGATTGAACCAATAATTCTAGTAAGCGCAATCCATATTGGACCCCAGATGCCCCAGTAAAAGCGACTATAACTGTTTTTACTTCTTTCATACGGTGCTTAATTCACTCAATTCTTTTAAAACGATTTGATGGATACCTGAAAATCCTCCATTGCTCATAATTAATATATGATCATAGGGCCTTGCCTCTTGTACCAAATAATTTACAATAGCAGTTGGATTGTCTAAAACAAAAAGTTTATGACTTCCAAGCTCAGTTATTAATTCCTGGATATCCCACAGTATTTCATTTGTTTTTAAAATCACTACCTTATCCGCTAATTTTAGCGCTGAGCCCAAACTATCTTTATGCGTTCCTTTTTTCATGGTATTAGAACGTAAATCAAGTACTGCTACAATGCGGTTTTCTTTTTGATTTTGATTTTGATTCTTGATTTTTTGATGCAACCCTTCTAGAGTCGTTTGAATAGCAGTAGGATGATGCGCAAAATCATCATATACGGTAATATTATTCACCTGCCCTATTATTTCCATCCGACGTTTAACCGATTTAAATTTTGATAACGCTTTTATAGCAATCGAGGTTTGAATACCGGCATGATGTGCTGCTGCAATCGAAGCCAGGGCATTGAATGCATTATGGTTTCCTATCAAATCCCAATATATTTCGCCTATTTTTTTATTCTGATAATACACTTCAAAAGCACTGCTATCAGATTGTATATTTTTGAATTGCCAATCTAATCCTATGGTTTGTATAGGAGTCCAACAATTCATATTTAACACATGATCTAAATGCATATCCTCTTGAGGGCGAATAATTAATCCTTGGCTGGGAATAGTGCGTACAAAATGATGGAATTGTTTATAAATTGCATTCATATCTTCGAAGATATCAGCATGATCATATTCTAAATTATTTAAAATGCAGGTTTGAGGGGAATAATGCAAAAACTTTGAACGCTTATCAAAAAAAGCAGTATCATATTCATCGGCTTCTATAACAAAATAAGGATTCTCTCCTAAACGCGCTGAAATTCCAAAATTACTAGGCACGCCTCCAATTAAAAATCCTGGATTAAAACCGGCATATTCTATTATCCAAGCCACCATACTGGCAGTCGTTGTTTTACCATGCGTTCCAGCCACGCCAATAACCCAACGATCCTTTAAAATGTTTTCTTTTAACCATTGAGGGCCCGATTGGTAAAAAAGATGACGATTTAAAAGCGTTTCAATCACTGGAACCCCCCGTGATAAGGCATTCCCTACAATCACACAATCTGGCGCCATCTGGGTTATAGGGGCATCATCATATCCTTCATGCAAAGCAATACCTAAGCTTTCCAATTGCGTACTCATAGGAGGATAGATATGGCTATCTTGCCCTGTCACCCTATAGCCGCGCTCCTTTGCCAAGCAGGCTAACCCTCCCATAAAGGTGCCGCCTATTCCTAAAATATGAATGTGCATAATGAAATCTCTTTAGGATTGTTGAATAAAATAAGGCCAGATTAATACTAAAGTGGGCAAATGTCTGATAAATTCAAAAACCAGCATCGAAACCATTGCACCAAATGTATTTAAAGTAAACCCTTTGCTAAAAATATGTGTTTTAATAGATAAAGACCATAACATACAAATAAAAGCCAGAATAAGTTGCACATTAATATTTAAAGGTTGCATAAGCCATGATAATATTAAAAAAAACAAATCAACACTAAATATAGCTAATAATATTTTATGAAGGCGCACTTGAGCATTTTGTATTTTTAATGCAATATAAATAAAAGCAATACTTAAACAAATACTTGCTGCATGGGCTAAGACGTTACTAAGTAGTAAAAACTTTCCCGTAAGAGCGAATATAACGACATTCATGACAAAATAAGTCGATATACAACCCCATAGTAACGATCTAGAATAAGGCAGCGCCTCTGGGCTAATCTGTAAAAAAAATAGTTGTTTGTATAAATTAATAATTTTTTGCATATAATATGATAACATTTTCACCTAATGAATATAATACTGGAGCAATAAACATGAGCTTAAAAAGTCTCTCTCATCCTAAAAATGCATTTTATGCTCAATCCGGAGGGGTTACTTCTGTAATTAATGCCTCTGCTTGTGGCCTTATTGAAACAGTACGTAAGAATACTGACAAAATATCAAATGTGTTAGCCGGGCATAATGGAATTATAGGTGCCCTCACGGAAGATTTAATAGACACTTCTTATCTAAGCGATCAACAAGTTGCAGGGCTTAAATATACGCCTGCAGGTGCTTTTGGCTCCTGTCGTCATAAATTAAAAAGTGTTCAAACCAATAAAGCCGAATATGAGCGTCTTATTGAAGTATTTTCAGCACATGATATTGGATATTTTTTTTATAACGGTGGCGGAGATTCTCAAGATACCGCAAACAAAGTTGCGCAATTTAGCCAATCTGTTGGCTACCCTGTTACTTGCATTGGGATCCCTAAAACCGTTGATAACGATTTGCCCCTTACAGATTGCTGTCCAGGCTTTGGATCGGTTGCGAAATATGTAGCCGTATCTACGCTAGAAACTAGTTTAGACGTTGCCTCGATGGCGGCTACTTCTACGAAAGTATTTATTTTAGAAGTAATGGGCCGCCATGCTGGCTGGATTGCGGCTGCTGCTGGATTAGCACAAAGAGGCTCCAATACTGCACCTCATATTATTTTATTTCCTGAGCTCCCATTTGATGAAACGCAATTTTTACAAAAAGTTCAATCTACCGTTGAGCAATGTGGCTATTGTTGCATTGTGGTTTCAGAAGGCATTAAAAACGCACAAGGGCAATTTTTATCCGATGCTGGCACCAAAGATGCCTTTGGCCATGCACAACTGGGTGGCGTGGCCCCTACTCTTGCCAATTTAGTAAAATCCAAACTGGGCTATAAATATCATTGGGCTGTTTCTGATTACTTACAACGCTCTGCACGCCATATTGCTTCTCAAACCGATGTCGACCAAGCTTATGCTTTAGGCAAAGCCGCCGTAGAATTTGCTTTAGCGGGCAAAAATGCAGTTATGCCGACTATTGTGAGAACCTCAGATTCTCCGTACAAATGGCATATTGGAGAAGCGCTATTATCCGATGTTGCCAATATTGAAAACAAATTACCTAGAGATTTTATCACTCAAGATGGGTACGGTATTACACAGGCGTGCAGAGCTTATTTACTGCCTCTGATTGAAGGTGAGGCTTATCCTCCCTATAAAAATGGAGTACCAGACTATGTTGTTTTGAAACATAAAATGGTAAAAAAACGATTAAATAATGTTTTTTTGACTGTTTAAATTAAAAAACATAGAATGAGATTTATCTTTTTTTATCATGCTCTCTTCTCCTTTAGGTGACAAAGAGCATGAGTTTAACAACAAAAAGTATGCAAAAAGTATGATAGATAGGTGGGATTATTGGGGGGGATACGATTATTATTCTGATCCAAAATCTTGCTGATAAGCCTGCCATAAATCATAAACAGGCCCTGGGGTTTCAATACCTCAGCAGATGCAGTGCGGCAATTTTCGGCAAATATTTATTCTTCTAAATCATGTAGATTCAAGGATATTGTGTTTGCTTCTTGGGAAGCATTAATGATTTTATATCGTATAAACATCTTTAAAAAAGATAATTTTTTTGAGTTTAACAGACCTTATGGGTTTTTCTTGCGAAAAAATAAGGGGTCCCTCTGTTTTTTGCTGGCTAGAATAAGATGAACGCTTGATTTTGATTTTTTTATCAATAAAAAATGTTATTACCTAAACTCCAGGCCATTTTTACCCACTACATATTTGAAAAAGTTGTTTATCCACTGTTTTTAAAATTTTCTCTTGCATTTTGTTAAGCGCCACTATTCTTGAAACCTCAAAATCCTTTTTTACATCTTTCATGTAAACTTTATAAAGCGAATCTAGCTCGTGAAGTGCAGCTATAGGTGATACATTTAGCTTTTTTAGTCGCAATTTAAGCATGCTATTTTTTTATGTCCGATTATTTATAATCTAATGGATGTTAGCCATCACCTGGGTTACCTATGAGAATTCATAAACCCCTCATCCGCCTCGAAGTGAGGCGCCTTCTCCCGTATCGGTAGAAAGGATTTATTCGCTACGCTCATTTAAGATAAGATCTATTTTTTGAAATTATTGATTGGCTTGTTAAAAGGGCGCTGGGGTGAACGGCCGAAGGCGCGTGAACAAATTTCCCTCTACCGTTGCCGGAGAGGTCCGCCCCTTGGGCGGGTGGTGAGGGGTTATGAAGCTACATGCTGAATGTTATATGGAATTTCAATAAATTTTTTTACACTAAGCTTCAGTTCAGTTTGAGCTCACATATTTTTTATGTAAATAGTTTAATAAAGCGTCATGAATATTTTGATAAAATGGTACAGGTTGTCCTAGATATTCCGCTTCTAACTTTTCTATCACAGAATAATCAATTACAAAGAAATTGCGCATTATATAATTACCTTGAACCCTAACAGGAGTAACTGGCTTAAATTTAGTTTCAAAATCTTTATTAAATCTTAAAATAAGATTACTTCCGTTCTCAAAAACAATAAATGTATCATCTTTTAAAGGGATAATACTTCGTAACATATATAATTTTTGATAAAATAAGGGACCCCCTGCTATTTCTCCTAATCCACCATCAAGATAAATTCGAACTTGAGGAGAAGCTGCTAAAATAGAGTATTTTTTTTGTTGACCTTGAGGATCTGTTTTAAGAAAATATCGATTATAAAAATTTGGAGAAAAAAGTTTTACTGAAGTATGATTAGGACAGAATTGTAATTTAGAATTATCATTGAAAGTAATGACTTCATCATATATTTTCCTTAAAGTTGGTTTCTGCTTTTCTACTATCTTAATAATCTCTTCTGCTTGTTTCTCTGATAATTCTACTTGTTCTTTTTTAAAGAATTTAATTAATACATATTTAGAATCCAACTCATTTTCTGAAGTATCCATTGAGGGAGTTGTCTTATATGAATGAGTAATAATAAACCAAATATCCCCATCATCCATAGGGTATGCCTCTACACTTGCAGAGCCCCATTTTATAGCAGGCAATGTCGACAAATCATATCCCCAAACATCTGAATAAGGAGGGTAAGTCTTAGGAGTAGCAGCTATTACGGATAAGTTTATAAGTAATCCACAAAGCATACTCAAAAAATATACTGTATTTTTAAACATATTTTACTTCCTTTTTAAGGTTGTTTACTGTATTTATCTCTACTGAGAGTATACCAAAATAACAGCCTATAAAAAGAACAGGTAACTTGCCATAGTATCAAAATCTTTCTTTAGCATCGCGGAGACTTATCTTACAGAGAAATCCATAGTATGACGGGTGCGAGCCTGACGACTATTGGCAGAGTGGCTCGGTTTGTAAAAGATGAGCCTTATCATGGCTATATCTCTATATTAAAAAAGCTTAATAAAAATAAGAAGAGTAATTAAACTCTTCTTATTCTCCCTTAAGACTAGCCATATCAATAACAAATCGATATTTAACATCGCCTTTTACGGTACGATCATAAGCTGTATTCACATCTTGAATAGCAACCTTTTCAATATCACAGGTGATATTATGCTTCCCACAAAAATCAAGCATTTCTTGTGTTTGTGCTAAACCACCAATTAAAGAACCGGCCATATTACGTCTGCGAAAAATAAAAGAAATACCATTCACCTTCTTTAAAGGCTCTATCGCACCCACAATGACCATGGTTGCATCACGCTTCAAAAGCGCCATATAGGGATCCACATCATGCCCCACTGGAATAGTATTAAGAAGAAAATCAAAGCTATTTTGTTCGGATTTCATAGCTTGTGCATCTGTGGATACTAAAACTTCATCTGCACCTAATTGACGAGCATCTTTTCCTTTTTCAGCAGAAGTAGTGATCATCACTACGGTAGCGCCCATAGCATGCGCCAATTTTACGCCCATATGGCCAAGCCCCCCCAAACCAATAATACCTACTTTTTGACCCTTTCCTACTTTCCAATGTTTTAAAGCCGAATACGTAGTGATTCCTGCACAAAGTAAAGGTGCGCTAGCAGCTAAATCTAAATTATCAGGGATACGTAACACAAAACTTTCATCCACCGTGATACTGTCTGAATAACCGCCTAAAGTGACTTTATGGGAGGTGCCTCCTATTTTATCTGCACTATTATACGTCCCTGTAAACCCATTGTCGCAATACTGCTCTAACCCTTCATCACATGCGGCACAATCATTACAACTCCCTACTAAGCACCCTACACCCACCACATCCCCTACTTTATAATTTTTAACCTTGTTTCCTACCGCGCTAACCCGTCCGACAATCTCATGGCCAGGCACACAAGGATATCGGGTGCTGTGCCACTCATTACGAGCACAATGAATATCAGAATGACAAATACCACAATAGAGAATATCAATCACCACATCGGTTTCTCTTGCTTGACGACGTTCGATACTAATAGGTGTAAGAGATGATGTGGCGGATTGTGCTGCATAGGCTTTATTTTTCATGGTTTGCTCCTTAATATTAGTTACTTACCTAATAATAAATAGCACCTTCCGTAACACTTTACAAATGATCAAATATACAGATTATTATTCTGCATCAAAATCTCGCTGATAAGCCTGCCATAAATCATAAACAGGCCCTGGAGTATTCAATAACTCGGCAGTGGGGCCACTTGCTACAACAGTACCTTTACTTAACATAATAACACTATCAAATTTTTGCAAAAGATGAAGCCGATGCAGTGAAACTATCATGGCAGCCTCTGGAAAAGCACGAATTACACCAAAGAGAATTTCTTTTTCCGTAGGTAAATCTACACTAGAGGTAGGTTCATCCATTAAAATAAGCGAACTAAACCGAGCTGCAAACAATCCACGCGCTAAAGCTAAACGTTGCTTTTGCCCAACCGAAAAGTTCTGTCCTTTTTCACGAATATCAGTATCAAGGCCTAAAGGCAGACTCATTAATACATCCCAAAAACCCGCTAATTGAATAACGCGATCGATTTCAGCTTGCTCTGTTGGCAAATCCATTGTGATATTAAAAGCAATGGTATTTTCAAAAATTTCAGGATCTTGTGGGATCAGCGTCGTAATAGCTTGTAAGGGTTCTAATGAATCAAAACCAATTCCATCAATAATTAAATTGACATGAGAGGCCGTATATAATCCAGATAAAATATTTAAAAGCGTGCTTTTACCTCCCCCACTGGTTCCAATTAAGGCAATTTTTTCACCCCGTTTAATAGAAAAAGACAGATTATCAAAAATCTTAGCTCGCTTATCTGTAGAAGAATGGTTAAAAGTAAGAGAATGAATATTCAGGGTGTGCCACTGACGCGCAGTGGCCGCGCCTTGCGGTAAATGGGCAAAGTGTCTAATATCTTCTATGATAGGATTTAAACCTTTAATGTCTGTATCCATACGCACTACTTCGCTATAGTAGCTACTTAATTCATAAAAAACAGAGCTAATATCCCACTGGTAACGAAAAATCATCACAACCGCCCCAACCATGATTGCACCTGTTGAATTCAGGGTTAACATAATATACCCTATTAAAATCAACGACTGTACTACAGATAATATCATCATCATGGTAAACCATTTTATTTCGTTTAAAACAATGTCTTTACGAAAAAATGGCCAAACACTCATTAAACGCTGAAATAAATTCATATGGGTTGATTCGCCCAAACGGAGTGTTAATACCGTGGTCATATTATTTACATAATCAAATAATACGGCACCTGCATGATTATCAATTTCATTTTGAGCACTATACAAAGGAATGAGTTTGCGATCGAATATAATGATCGTAACAGCCACTATAATAGAGGTCAATAACGTAAGTAGTCCTACTGGAAGAGAGATCCATAATAAAAAACAAATAGAGACTAAAAATTTAATAATAGTTTCAATATACAGAAATTGGGTCTCTGCAAAACGATATAATGCAACCGATGCCCGATTCAAACGGGTAATAATATTACCAGAATGATGATCTTGATGCCATTTAAGCGGCAATCGCGTGAGTTGTTCATAAAAATTTAATCGAAATGCCTGTTGAATCTTAAGGGCTACTTTGCGCTCCACTACGCGCGCCGGACCATGAAACACCCAAAATAACAATAATACCAAGACCCCAATACCTAGCCAAAATATAACCTGCGATAAATTTTCCGGTTTAAAATTTTGCAATACGTCAATCGTACGTCCAAAAGCATAAGGGCTTAAGCCTAAACAAACTTGCGCTATCACATAGGCTGAATAATAACCTACAATAGAGCCGCGCCAAGGCGCACCATAAGACCACACTGTACGAATTAAGCTAAAATATGGGTTATTCATATGGCATCATTTCTCTAGAAATGTGTTTTAGACCCAGCAAATAAATCTTTTCATCAAGTTGCACATTTTTATCTCCAGGATAAACAATTGTTAATCTATCAAGATCTAAACTTTTTATACTTGCACGCATAGAAAGACTCAATTTTGGAGCATCACTATATTTAAACTCAAAACCTAATTTTTTACCATCTTTAAAAAGCAATAAATCTAATTCAACGCCTCCATGCGTTGCCCAAAAATAACAATCTTCATCATCCACATCATAATAACGAATGATTTCTTCCAAAGCAAAGCCTTCCCATGATGCCCCTAACTTAACATGATGAATCATATCTGAAAAACTATTAATATTAAGTAGCGTATGAAATAATCCACTATCTCTAAAATAGATTTTAGGAGATTTAACTTGTCTTTTTGAAATATTTTCAAACCAAGGAGATAAAACTCTAACCATAAAGGTACCTTGCAATATCTCTACATAATGTTGTATTGTTTTATAATTTTGCTGAAGAGATTTCCCAAGCTCTGAGGCATTAAAAATGCCTCCATGATAAGCAGTTAACATCATCCAAAATTTTCGTAATCGCTGGGGTGAAACATTAAAACCTAATGCAATTAAATCTCTTTCAAGAAAAGTTCTAATATAATCTTTTCTCCATAGAACACTCTCTTTATCAGACTCTGCCAAAAATGATCGTGGATACCCCCCTCTATACCAAAGCCTGCTAAGATCAAAACTATTTTCTAATTCAAACAAGGAAAACGGAGTCAATTGAATATAACTAATACGCCCAGCCAAGCTTTCTGAACTTTGTTTTATTAATTCCCGTGAAGCACTCCCTAAAATAAGTAATTGTAAATTATTTCTAGATCTATCAACTAAAACCCTCAATATAGGAAATATTTCTGGAACGCGTTGTATTTCATCAATCACAACCAACCCAGATAATAAGGATAATGCAGTTTGAGGATTTTCTAGACGTACTAAATCAATTGGATCTTCTAAATCAAAATAATTTTCACTAGGTATATTTTTAGATTGAATATAGTTACGAGCTAATGTAGTTTTACCACACTGCCGAGGTCCTAATAAAGCAACAATTGAATTAACATTAAATCTAGATTTAATTTTTTCAAGATAGTGATCTCTAAACATAGCAACGCCCTGTAAATTAGTATTGTTACTACTAATTTACACGAAATTTGAAAAATTTTCAACAAAAAATCATGAAAATTAGTACACGATGCGCTAATTTTCATGATTTTATTCAAATTAAGCAGGTTTTGGCAAGCACTGGATAAAAAACAAGTTAAAAAGCTCCCCCCCTGAGTATATTCAAAATTATACTATAATTACTCTAATATGCTCTTTACTTTACAAGGAAAAATCCTCATGTATGATGTTCTTGGTAGAGCCTATCAAACTGGTGCATTGCCAACTATTCAATTAGGCTCGATTTTGGTGAATGATCATTTAATAGAAAATGCACCGTTACATTTAATCCTGCAATCCTTTAATCGCCATGGCTTAATTGCCGGTGCTACAGGCAGTGGCAAAACCAAAACCATGCAGGCGATTAGTGAACAACTTTCTTTAATTGGCGTGCCTACTTTGATAATGGATATCAAAAGCCGATGACGGTAAAAAACAACTTGAATCGAATTATGGGAGCATAAGCACGACCTCTATTGGTGCCATTTTGCGACACATTATTGAACTTGAATCACAAGGTGCGAACAAATTTTTTTAAGTTTAATTTTTTGCACTCAAACACCAAATGATATTCCAGACTCTGTTTTATCACAAGTAGGTTTAAAAATACAACATGCCCTACGCGCTTTTACTGCAAAAGATCGTAAGGATATGAAATTAATCGCTCAAAATTTTCCCTCTTCAAACTATTATAACGTCGAAGCACTCCTGACATCTGTTCGAACGGGTGAAGCACTGGTATCTAGCTTAGATGGTAAAGGACAGCCTACTCCTTTAGTACAATGTTTAGTGCGTGCACCAGAATCTCGTATGGGAACTATCACGCCAGAAGAAATAGATTTATTAGTAAAAATACTTTATTTCGTCAGATAGTACGTCAAACGATGACAGAAATCACACGTGCCATTATAGCTGCTTTAGGTATTAAAAAACGTTAATTCATATTTAATGTGTAAATACTATCATTAGTTTTATGATTGGCGTTAACAGCTTGTTATTAAATAAGTTTTCAGCACGATCAATATTTGTAATGCTTTAGTCTATTGAATATTAATGATTTTTATTTTTTGCCAGATTATTCTCCTAATAAAATAAAATCATTAAGAAAAAGGTATCATATTAGCCAAGCTGTTTTAGCAGCCGTAATTAATACAAGCATCTCAACTGTGCAAAAATGGAAAATTGGGGATAAACACACTAGTGGGCCTTCTTTAAAATTACTAAATATTTTAGATAAAAAAGGGCTTAATGTTTTTATAGGATAAGTATAAATGTATCCTTGTGCCTGTTATGAGTACTTTTTCTTAGTGTTTTAATTTTTCTAATACAAATTCTTCAAAAGAAGCAATAGCAACATTATTTTTATTACGCTTAAGCAAAGAGATATGGGTATCACTGAGCACTGGAAGCATAGTATTACTTAAGGTCTGCAACTGATTAGGGATCATTATTTTTGGCAAAATGGTAATTCCTAAGCCTGCTTTTACAGCTGCTATTGTACCATTGTAGCTAGGGCTACTAAAGACCACTTGCCATTTTATATTTGCATCTTCAAGTGCGCTGATAGCTCTTGAACGATATACGCAAGGTTGAGGAGAAAGCACTAAAGGCAAAGGTTTTTGATTGCTAAAAGAGCTGGAAAGTAAATTTTTATCCCCGACCCATTCAAGTTTTTCAGAGCATACATCTATACCATTAGGAAAATCTTCTGGCATGCTCATTTTGACTAAAACCATATCAAATTCATTTTTCTTAAAACGCTCAAACAAATTCAGCGTTAAATCGCATTCAATATTAAGGAAAATACCCGGATGAATGCGCACAAAATCCACTAAAACATCAGCTAAAAACCTGGTTGCAAAATCTTCAGGCAAACCAAAGCGGATCTCACCTTTTAAATTGGGTGCTTTAAAACGATCCATCACTTCAAGATGCATCGCTAATATTTTGCGTGCGTATTCCTCAAATATTTGGCCATCATTTGTTAACACAAGATGCTTTCCTCTGTGGATAAGAGACTTGCCAACTAAACCCTCTAGTTTGGCAACTTGCTGACTTACTGCGGACTGAGTACGCCCAATACGATCAGCGGCTTTGGTAAAACTACCTGTAGATGCAACAGATAAAAAGCATTGTAACGTTATAGTATCTAATGACATAAGAAAACCTTATTTTGCATATTAAAAATATTAATTTTTCTAATGATAATGAATTGAGTATGATTAGTCAATAAAAAATATGCGCTTTGGAGCAGATAAGCCACTTAGGCTTTGCAATATCTAGAGTGCTTTATACGTTTTTCGAAAAAATTGGAGGGTTTTAATGTCATTTACTAGCATTACAGCGATGTTTCATGTCGATATGCTTTCGATTATTATGATTTTCTTGGTTAGCTTTATAGGAATGGTCGTATATTGCTTTTCAAGAAGCTATATGAAAGGAGATACGCTTTATAGAAACTTTTTTCTTAATATAGTGATACTACTACTTTCTGTTGTTGTAATGACTATTGCAGATAACCTCATACTATTTTTAAGCGCCTGGTGTTGCTGCAACTGGACTCTAAGCCGGTTAATTGTCCATAAGTCAACATGGAAAGCTGCTACAGCCTCAGGAAGGCTTGCGATTCAAAATTTTCTTCTCGGATTTTCATTTATTATATTGGCATTCTTCATTTTATATCAACTAACAGGAAGTCTGTCCATTCAATATATTGTTAATAATCCAAATGATTCTTCGTATACGTCAATTGCCTTGATCCTGTTATTAATAGGCGCTATGACGCAATCTGCAATTTGGCCATTCCACCGCTGGCTTACAAGCTCACTCAATTCACCAACACCTGTATCAGCGCTCATGCATGCTGGCATTGTTAATGGAGGAGGGTTCTTATTGGCTAGATTTGCGCCGCTTTATTTTAGTGAACCAAAAATGCTGAGTATCATTTTTATAGTCGGAGTAACGACAGCATTATTAGGATCTTTGTGGAAATTGATGCAACACGATGTAAAACGTATGCTTGCCTGCTCAACCATGGGACAAATGGGTTTCATGTTTGTCCAATTTGGCTTAGGACTTTTTGCATCAGCGTTAGCTCATCTTTGTTGGCATGGTATGTTTAAAGCTTATTTATTTCTTGCCTCCGGTAGTGCCGCGCAAGAAAAAAGACTTAATCTTGAGTACCCTCCTAGTGTGATTTGTTTTTTATTTTCTTTGGCATGTGGTGCTTTGGGTAGTTATATCTTTTTAATAATACACCATAACAGTTCGCTTCCTTCAGATACGTCCCTCATCATTGTTGGACTTGTTTTTATTGCAGGAGCTCAATTACCTTTAACGGTGTTAAATGGTACTTCTTTTAAAAAGTATCCTCTAGCAATAATTGTAACTGCATTCATGGCAACGCTTTATGGAGCAAACGTTTATTTGTTTGATTTAATTTTGTCACCATTAGGACTTATGCAACCCCAACCACTGGCTATATTTCATGTGATTGCTTTGATTATGATGGTGCTTGCCTGGTTATTAATATTGTTTGTAAGATACTCTGATCACAAAGCGGACTTACCCACTTGGGTATTGCGATCCTATGTTAAAGCGCTCAACAGTAGCCAACCACATCCTTCCACCATTACTAGTTACCGTAAGGGTTATGATTATGTATGAATTAGAGAGCATTATTAAAGAAAGCTGGGTAAACATTTCTCCCTTTTGGCCGCTTAAAAATCTCATAGCGGTCAATCCACTACAAGGCTTGGAAGATTTACCAATTGAGAAAGCTTTGGTAGAAGGCGCGGTCTTTTTCGAACAAAAAGCATTTCCAAAACCCATGGAATTAATTAACAGACACACTATTAAATGGTTACAAGCCTTTGTTGATGAAGGTCAAGCCACTATCGGCATGCCACTTCGAACAGAGGGTCTGTACAAAGCTTGGAAAAAGCTTGCTTATTTTGATAAACAGATCCATGGGGGAGATTTGAAGAAAAAAAAATGGCTATTAGCCTTGTCCAACGCTCCAAAAACTGCAATAGCAGAGTGTCTTTTGAAACTGAATATTCCAAAAGAAAGCCATTCTATATTTATAACCTTGATGCTTACCACTTTGCCAGGTTGGGCATCTCATATTAAATATCGTACTCATTGGACACAAGGAGAATCATTGCATCCACATCCTATTGCAGAAGCAGATTATATAGCTATAAGACTCATTATCACAAGCCTTATATGGGAAAAAGCGGCTGATCTGATTGAATGGCATAAAAAAGCTAAAGCTCTGTTAATAAAAAAAATTAGTCCAATCAAAAAGATACAACAAGCTGAAACTCAATACCTCATCCCAATGTTGAACCAATTAACATCACAAACAATGCGTGAATCACCTGCTCCAAATGCACAGCTCGTTTTTTGTATTGATGTGCGATCAGAACGTTTCAGAAGCGCTTTAGAGCGCCTTGGGCCGTATGAAACATTTGGCTTTGCAGGTTTTTTTGGCATGCCTGTTCGTATCAAAAACACGACTACAGAAGAATTATACGCATCCTGTCCGGTTTTGTTGACACCACAACATACCGTTAATGAATCACCTGATTCAAGTAAAATGTGCCTTGAGGATCATAAAGGATATCAAAAGCTCAGTACATTAAAAGCGATGTACCAATCCCTAAAATATAATTTTACAACCTCATTTGCATTGGTAGAGTTAGTTGGCTTCGCTGCTGGTTTTTGGATGGCCTTGCGTAGTCTAACCCCTAGACTAGCTATGAAATATAGTCGATCCCTTACCCAAAGTATTCGCCCTCATGTTGCGCTGACTCCTTCATTAGAGAATATTTCTTTTTCAGACCAATGTGCTTATGCGGAATCTGCGCTAAGAGCAATAGGGCTCACCAAAAATTTTTCATCTTTAATCATATTCTGTGGTCACGGTAGCGCTACACAAAATAATGCTTATGCAACCGCTCTAGATTGTGGGGCATGCGGCGGTCGTCATGGTGCTAGTAATGCCAGAATTCTTGCTAAAATTTTAAATACTCAAAAAGTACGTGAGGATCTTAAGCAACGCGGTATTTTAATTCCTAAACATACCTATTTTATCGCAGCAGAACATAATACCACCACAGATGAAGTCGAAATGTATACTGCCAATACAGATGACATAGTGCTTGCACAAAAAATTCAAAAGCTAAAAAATGATATGCAGGCAGCTGGCAGAATAAATAGTCAGCGACGATCTAAGGACATGGCATTCCATGCTGATGAAAATAAGAGTGCAAAACATACTAAACTGCGAAGCATTGATTGGGCACAAGTTCGACCTGAATGGGGCCTAGCTAGAAATGCCTCTTTTATAGTCGCGCCTCGCGAGATGACCAAAAACATTGATCTTGAAGGTCGTGCTTTTCTTCATTCCTACGATTACCATCAAGATCCAGATGGCGCAATATTGACAGTAATTCTAACGGCTCCTATGGTCGTTGCACAATGGATTAATAGTCAATACCTTTTTTCGACACTCGACAATGTTGCCTATGGTTCTGGAAGTAAAGTCACTAAAAATATTACTGGAAAAATCGGTATCATGCAAGGTAATGCAAGTGATTTAATGAATGGATTGCCACTCCAATCAGTCTATAGAACCGACACAGAGGCTTACCATGAGCCTCTCAGGCTTATGACCATTGTTTATGCCCCTTCGAGCTTTATAGATACAATTATTAAAAAACAATCTGTTTTGCAAAAGCTTTTCCGTAATGGTTGGGTACTTCTTATATGTATTGATCCAAACAACCCTACTCATCACTATTGTCTGAATCGAGACTTAACATGGAGCAGACAATCCTAATGAATAAAAACTCACCTTATGGTGGAAGCTCGATCATTCTCACGACAAAACATTCAAAATCGATAGCTATTGCGCCTTCTTTTTTAAATCTGCTTTCAGCAGAAATTATTGAATGCAACCTGGATACAGATACACTCGGCACTTTTTCTGGTGAAATTGAACGAGATGGAAATGCCCTAGAGTCCGCCAAAACTAAATGTGAGCTAGGCATGAAGCTGACTAATTCATATTATGGGTTATCAAGCGAAGGCAGTTTTGGTCCGCATCCCTATATTCCATTTTTACCATGTGATCATGAAATTTTATATTTTATAGATAGTGATCGTGAATTCCATCTCTATTTATCATGTTTAAGTGAAAAAACAAATTATACTATGCAGTCCTTAGATTCAATGGAAGAATTGCAAAAATTTTCCGCAAAAGCACTTTTCCCCTCACATGCTTTAATATTACGTCCCGATAATAAAGAAAACAAAAGCTATATCTTCAAAGGAATCAATACAATCGATATATTAGAAACAGCATTTAAAGATTCAATGAAGCGTTCTACAAATGGAAAAGTTTGGGTTGAAACCGATATGCGTGCAAATATGAACCCTTCACGTATGATGGTTATTCAAGAGCTTGGCGAGCAACTTGCAAGAAGGCTTTCAACCTTATGTAGCAAATGTGAAAATCCAGGTTGGGGTAAAGTCCAAGTAGAAAAAGGATTAGAATGCAGTGGGTGTGAAATGAAAACAGAATTGATTAAATCAGAAATATATGGGTGCACCAAATGTGATCATACAGAAAAAAGACCTCCTCCTCATAACTTACTTAAAGCCGATCCTGAAAATTGCGCATACTGCAACCCTTAGAGTTTAAAAATGAATATAAAAACAAAAATTCTACACGCTGAAAAAGAAAACGATATATTAGAAGCTATATGTATGATTCAAAGAGGTCAAGTAATAGCCGTACCTACTGAAACTGTCTATGGACTCGCGGCTGATGCACGAAATGTGCATGCTATTGCAAAAATTTTTACAGTAAAAAATCGACCCTCTAATCACCCTTTAATTGTGCATATCGCTTCATTTGAAAAACTATCTGAATGGGCTAAAAATATTCCATCTATTGCCGAAATTATTGCCAAACACTTTTGGCCGGGTCCAATTACTTTATTACTTCAAAAAAATGATTTAGTCAATGATGTGGTCACGGGTGGATTAAAAACAATCGCTATTCGTGTTCCTCAAAATAAAACCCTTTTAAAAATGTTAGATCTATTAAACACAGGTTTAGCAGCGCCTTCTGCAAATCCACATAAAAGAATTAGTCCAACCACCTCAGAACATGTGATGTCAGGTTTATCAGGCAAAATAGATGCTGTTTTAGATGGAGGACCATGCCAAATTGGAGTGGAATCAACGATTTTAGATTTAACTGAAAAAAGACTACGAATTTTAAGACAGGGTCCAATTTCTAAAAAAATGCTTGAGCGCGTTTTGCAGGTTCCTATAGAATCCCCCTCTATTCATTTAGAGCATGTACCTGGCAATATGAAACGGCACTACCAACCCTATGCAACAACCTTGCTCATGCCCTTAGATCAAATTGAAAAGCAACTTTCCTTAACTGTCAATCAAGAAAAATTATTTGGTGTTATTCATTACTCTGAGTTGAAATCTGTATACCATAATGCCAAAACCATACTATTGAAAAAAAATAAAAATGAATATGCAAGACGGATCTACCAAGCTTTACATGAACTCGATCAAACGAATATCTACCAAATTTTAGTGCAAACCCCTCCCCATGAAGAAGCCTGGAATCATATTTTAGATAGGCTGTCAAAAGCTTCTTTTGTTGATAATGATGAGAAATAGAGTGCATAAATAGAGTGCATAAATATATCGCTTTCCAAATATAGCACATGCAATATTGTAATTACTTTAGCTATAAAGGGTCGCTCACTATTTCTAGTAATGCTAAATAAATGGTTGGGTAACTAAATTCGAAGCTATTTTGCTCAAGTCTTTTTGGAATAACCTTCTGGCCATTGAGTAGTAAATTCTCCCCCATCTCACCAAATATTAATTTTATTATAAATGCCGGCACCGGTAAAATAGCAGGCCTTTTTAGAGCCCTTGAAAGGGCTGCCGTAAATTCAGAATTGGTAATAGGATTTGGGGAGGTTACATTATAAATTCCATTATATTCTTTGTTTTTTATAAATTCATAAAAAACTAATAGGACGTCTTTGATATGAATCCATGAGAAAAATTGTGCACCACTTCCTATTTGACCTCCCAAGCAAAATTTAAAAGCCGGCAACATCTTTTCTAAAGCCCCTCCATTTTTACCCAAAACGACTCCAAGCCTTGCTATACAGGTACGCACGCCATAGATTTTGGCTTTTAGAGCCTCCTCTTCCGACTGAGCACATAATTGATGCGTAAAACCATCTGTATATTTTGATTGCTCATCTAAAGCGATATCATTTTGCTGTGGTATACCATAATAGCCAATAGCAGAAGCACTAATGAATAAATCAGGTTTTTTTATTAATCTTGAAATAAGCGCAATAATACTTTTTGTTATAGTAACGCGACTTGAAATGAGCTCGTCCTTATAAGCCTGTGTCCATCTCTTGCTGATATTTGCTCCGGCAAGATTAATAATAGCCTCTATAGTTTCATTGTCTGAAATTTCTGAAACATGCCCTATAAAACGAATATTCGACTGCGCTTTGCGTTGATTTCGCGAGAGAATAGTTATATTATGCCCCTGCTCAAGAAGCATTTTGACAAGATAACTGCCTATAAAACCTGTGCCACCGGTTATTAAAATATTCATATAACATTCATCCTATAAATACTAAAATTAAGCATTAAAGCAAAGCTAACCCATACAATATATGGTAAAAATAAAAAGAAAACCACACGCTGTTTGCGTGCAGCGAACATAAAAACTACTAATAAAACCCAAAGTGCGGATATATCTATAAACGCCAACCCAATATTTTGATAATAAAAGAAAATAGGCGACCAGATTAAATTAAAAATAAATTGTATTACAAAAATGAGTATTAAACGCCAATTTTTTATTTTATCTTTCAATAAGATCCCCAATGCAATACCCATCATAATATAAAGCAGCGTCCAAACTGGGGCAAATATCCAGGGAGGCGGATTAAAAAAGGGTTTATTTAAACTAAGATACCAAACAGAATCAGCAGCTTTTACGCTATAGCCAGATAATATACCCAGCACTAAACAAAGTAGTGCCCCTATAATCTGAGGGTGATATTGCTTAATTTTTGATTTCATGCTTAATCCTTTAACTATATTTTTTATTTGACTATTCTTATATATAGCATATTACAAAGATTGATGCTTCCAGATAGGCAGCATCTCGACCTCCTCTACTAAAATTACTTTTACTTAAGCAGCAACCACACTTCTGCTAGCAATTCTCTATTACTAAAATTGATAAATGCTTGCTTGACCGTTTTTGCTAAACTTCCTAACTATTTCATAATATCGATAATTTTATCATGGTATTCCGTTCCATGCTCAAACAGTATTATCGATTACTGTTAGATTCGATAATACTTTGACTCCTTAGACTCATGCGTGGTGATAAGAATTCTTAAGGTTTTATCATGATCTTTTCAAACGACTCACTATTCATAGAACAGCCCTGCTTCAAACGACTACCAACAATAATACAAACTAAATTAATAATAGAGACTAAACACATTGCCATCAAATAAAACGCAATGGCTTCTACCCCACCATACTGCTTATTTAACCAAATAGCGACCATAGGAGAAAGTCCTCCAAAGGCAACCGAAGTAAAATTCCAACAAAAGGCAACACTGGTTGCTCTTATATTCGTCGGAAAAGAAGACGCTACTAAAGGATTTAAGGTCCCTTCTGTCATCCCTATTAAAGCACCAAATAATAAACTCATCCCTAAAATTAAACTAATATTTCCTGAGGTTAAGCTCATAATAAAAGGATAAGCAGAGAAAAACATAATCAATACCCCTGTCAAAATAATATAACGCTTATCTATCTTGTCAGAAAAGTAACCAAAAACTAAGGTTGACAAGGTATAACTCACTACGGTGAGCAAATTAAATTGGCCCGCCAATTTACGATCAAAATGCAAAAAATCGATCATCATGGTTTTACCAAAAATAAATACTACAAAAAAAGAAACTTGGGTAGTAATAAATATCCCAAACAAACTTAATACAGTAGTTTTATGGTTTTTAACCATTTCCATAAAGGGGTTTTTTACTAAGTTATTCTGTTTTTTGACTATTTCAAAATCATTTGACTCTAATAGATTTAATCTCATGTAAAATGCCATCCAACTCCCTATCACACTCACAAAAAAAGGGATTCTCCAAGCATAAGAATATATTTGCGCTTGGGTGGCAAAAGATTCAAGGACTAATATGGTGCAAGCACTTAATATGAGCCCGGTACCTACCCCGGTTAAAGCCAATGTGCCGTAAAATCCTCTTTTATTTTGTGGAACCGATTCATATAAATAGACACAAGAAGCCCCAAATTCTCCACCTAAAGCTATTCCCTGAGAAATTCTAAGCGACACTAATAATATCGGCGCCCATATTCCAATTTGGGCATACGTAGGTAACAATCCTATGCACATAGTAGGAATGGACATTAACAGCATAGTCAAAGTAAGCATTCTTTTTCTACTATATCTATCTCCAATATAGCCAAAAATAATACCGCCAATAGGTCTAGCAGCTAACCCTACTGCAAAAGTGGCAAAAGTAAGGAGCATTGAAATAAAATGATTGTCTTGCGGAAAAAAAAGTACACTGATAACGGTGGCAAAATACGCATACAAGGTATATTCATACCATTCTAACACATTACCAACAGAAGCAGAGATAATCGATTTAATTGCAGTTGAAGATTGCATGCCTGTCACTCTCAATATTAAATAACACTATTAATTTATTAGATTAGCAGCTTCTATCTATTTTTGCTCATAAAAAAAGATATAAAATTACTGCAGTTTACCAAAAAATAAAACAACTCAATTTTTAATTTATAGTCTCGAAAAACCTTGAAGATGTATTCTTATTTTTTGATAAAATCCTTAATTGCACTTAATACCTCTTCTTGAGAGAAGACCATAGGTACTTCTTTTTTTTTAATTCGTGCTCTATACCAATCGAATTGTGCATGACTTGCCCCTAAAAATGCAATCACTGACATATCTGCACTTTTCGCAGCTTCAATACCCAAGATACTATCTTCAATCACTAAACAGTCTTTAGGAGCACACCCCATCTGTTGAGCTGCAAATAAAAACAAATCAGGTGCAGGCTTACCTTTTTTGACTTGAGAAGCAGTAAAAATACAATTATCGTTAAAAAAACGATCTTGATGGGTAGTTTTTAACACTTGACGAGCACGGTCTGGCTCACTATTACTGGCTACACATTTTTTTAAGTCATTAAAAACAAGATCCTCTAATACGTTCAGCATTAAAGGCTGTAATTCTGTTTTTAAAGCCAATTTAACAGCTTCTTGCATTGCATCCAATTCTTCATTGGATGATACAATGCCTAAGGCTTTCACACTGTTCCTATACTCCAGCACAGTCATTCCTGTAAATTTTTTAATACTCTCTTCCACTGAAATTGGATATCCCAATTTGGAAAGCATTTGAGATTCAATTCGACTAGCAATAATTTCACTATCGACTAAAACACCATCACAATCAAAAATAATCAGCTTACTCATGTTATCAATCCTATTAACAATAATTCATTTTTTATTTTACACTACTTTTACTCAAATAATTTTTTCTCTGGTCTAGCGTAAATTTCTCAATAGCATACCTTAGCATAGTTCTTGGCATGGTATTAGCATACTTGTCTAAAAATTTTATAAGGGCTTGCTCATCTCTTTTTCCTGCTTCCCGTAACATCCACCCTACTGCCTTATGAATCAAATCATGCTTATCTTTTTGCAAAAGCGATGCAATTTTAAAAGTCCACTTTACGTCCTGTTTTCGAATAAAATACCAAGTGGATACTACCGATATTCTACGATCCCATAATACTTCTGATTGTGCTAATTCAAGAAGATACTGTCTATCTTTATCCCAAAGATGCGCACCTATAATTAAATGCGCAGAGGCATCTACCAAGTTCCAATTATTAACATATTGTAGATTTTTTAAATAAAATTGGTATAATTTTTCTTTATCATACTCATCTGCATTGTTATAATTTTCAACCAAAATAATCAGCGCTAAAAAACGCTCTTCATTGATCTTTGAGTGAAGCAGCACCTCTACATCTTCTACACTTAAATCCATAAAATTTTTGGCAACTTTACGTAAATTAGGAACCGTGATCCCTATAAACTGATCGCCTTGGGCATATTGCCCTTCTCCTGTTTTAAAAAAAACAGCAGCTTTGTGAGGAGGAAGCGTAATTAAATCTTTTAATGTTAATCTGAGTTTTTTGAGAGCCTTCATAGTGTATCCTTAAGCAACAGCGAACATTCAGTTCTTAGCTCATTTGCTGGAACTTCATTATCCAAATTGTAACAGCAAAATATAAAATGTAAGTCAACTAGTTCTTTATTTGATTGGGGCAGCCAGTCATGATATACACTATACACGGTATCCCCAATATTATCACGAGCGCCTTTATGTACAGCCACAATATACGTTTTCAGTTATGTACCTATTGGTATGTAATGCCTACATCTTTATGTGGTTAAAGAAGCAAGTTCGAAAAAGTCTCTTAACGGATCTTGGCTCATAGTATCTTGAACATCGCTCCAATATTCTTTATCTGCTCTATCTAATGCATTTATTGTATGTACCGCGGGTGACTCTAAGAAAGCACTAAGAGAATCATTCTCAGATATGTCTAAATCAATTATTTCATTTAATACACATGACTCCTTTGGTAAATAATTATTTTTCGAGTATTGCGTATCTAATCTAGATTCTTTAGCATTCATACTGAAAAAATAATTACCTCCTCCATAGCCGCCATAACCGCCATAACCGCCACCAAAACCTCCGCCGCCCCAATTATAGTTGGCTAATCCAAAATTAGAATCAATAGGAATTTGATAATTGGTTATATCGAAATAATAATTATTTGAATTATTAGTATCTAAACTAAAATTATAAGGCTCAATATAAGAAGGGGTAGAAAAATCAATTAAAGTATAAGAAGGTATCACATAAGACTCTTGAGTGCTGCATTGACAAGTGAAAGATTTTTTCCAAAAACTTGTTCAGGTGTAGTTAATGTTTTTTTTAAATTAGGGTTATTAACTCCACCACGTATATCCAATAAAATATCTGGATTAACAAGTAAGTTACCATAACTATCTGTTGCATTCTCCATAATTTTTATGAAAACCTGAATAGCTTTTGAGTTTTTACTCATATCCATTTGATTGGCACCAAAAGATAAACCACTTTTATTGTCTTTAGATTTAGTGTCAGCGTAACTTACTTTATAAGCACCATACCCATTATAAAGTTCATTTTGCATCATCAAGTCATGAACTATTTTTTTAAAACCAGTAAAATCATCTCCTACAGTACAACGTGGACCATCTTTTTTTGACATAATTTTTTCCTTAATTGTCAATTATATTTTTTATGAAAATAAGACAACAAATCATCATGAATATTTTGATAAAATGAGTCTGATTGCGCTTGATATTTTTTTTCTAAATTTTCTATTAAAGAATAATCAATTACAAAAAAATTACGCATTATATAATTATCTCGAATTCTTACAGGTGTAATTGGTTTAAATTTGGTCTTTAAATCTTTATCGAATCTTAAAATAAGATTTCCCTCATTTTCAAAAACAATAAAAGTATCATCTTTTAATGCTATAATTTCATTTAAAAGATGTAGTTTTTGATAGTAAAAAGGTGACCCATTTCTATCAGAAAACATATCACTTCTATGCGTTTTTACTTGAGGATAAGATCCTAAAATAGAATATTTTTTTGTATTTCCATGGGGATCTGTTTTAAGAAAATATTGATTATAAAAATCTGGAAAAAAAGATTTCGAAACCGTGTTATAAAAGCAAAACTGTAATATAGATTTATCACTAAAAAGCAATTTTGAGTCAAGAATGCATCCTGATCTAGATTGTTGCTTATTTATTATTTTATACAACTCTTTCAGCTGGGCTTCTGATAATTCTACACGTTCATTTTTGAAAAATTTTATTAGAATATATTTAGGTTCAATTTGTTTTTCAGTCTCATCCATACTTTCTATTATTTTATAGGCAGAACGAATAATAAACCAAACATCTCCATCTTCCATCACATATGAAATAATACCAGCTGAACCATACTTCATAGCAGGCAATGTCGACAAGTCATATCCCCAAACATCGGGATAAGGAGGGTAAGTCTTAGGAGTAGCAGCCATTACGGATAAGTTTATAAGTAATGCACAAAGCATACTCAAAAAATATACTGTATTTTTAAACATATTTTACTTCCTTTTAAGGTTATTTACTGTATTTATCTATACTGGGTTTATACTAGAGTAACTTTCTATAAAAAGAAATAGTTTATTTAAATAATTTTTTAGATATAGTTATTCTATAAAATAAAAAATTCAAAATCACTTATTATATTTTTCATGAAAATAGAATAACAAGTTATCATGCAAATTTTGATAAAACGGCGTAGGCTTTCCTGGATATTTTTTTTCTAAATCTTCTATAACAGAATAATCAATTACAAAAAAATTATGCATTATATAATCTCCTTGTATTTGAACAGGCGTAACTGGGTTAAATTTAGTTTCAAAATCTTTATTAAATCTTAAAATAAGGCTACCTCCATTTTCAAAAACAATAAAAGTATCATCTTTTAAAGGAATAGCATCTCAACTTACAACAAAAGAAATTGAAACAAATAAGTGAGCAAGGATTTCTTTCTGTTAAAGACAGTCTAACATCCTATTTCACAAGAAGAAAAACAGGGCTCCTTAAAGCCAAAATCCAAACGTTGATCTCTCTACCCCAGAGAGATCTGCGCGAGATTCAATATTTTTAAATCCTGAATCAGACAATAATTTTTAAACAGCCATTTTTTGATTTCTGGCTTATCACTCCCTCTTAAAAAGTGCGCTTAGATACACCTAACACTCTAGGTATAGATATTTTTCAGGCACATGGGATTTTTATAAGGTGTCAGTTTGAATATCTCTTAGGAGTCACATGCACATTTTATGAATATAAGCGATATGGTGCATTGCATTTTTTAAACAAGTTGTGTAACATACAATATCTCTATTTCACTATTTCACTATTTATTTCAAACTTTATATAAATACTAAAAAATAAGTTACTCAACTTAAAAATGAATTAAGGAAGAAACTACAGTAAACAACTTTGATCAACCAAAACAGGCAGTCCAACCATGAAAAACTTTATATTTTATCTTGTTTCTAAAATTATCAAAACCAACTCTAGCATTGTATCAAATTGGCATATTGAACGTGGAAAAGAGACACCCGACTCTTTAGCACCTTATTATTTTCATTTACCACTAAAAGATGAAGAAAATTTTAGTATTAAAATTTCAGAAGAAAACCATACCTTAAGATTAACAGAACATCATATAACGATTCATGAAGTGCAAACTCAAGAGTATGTTCAATATAAAAGCCCTTATCATTATACTGCTATTTTTATAGATCAAAAACAAGAAAAAAGCAAGCTACATTTATTTTTTGACTCCAAAGACAAAATATGCTCGGTTACTTTTAATAGGTTTTCTGTTCTATCTCAAGCTTACACTGAAACTGTAACACTCGATGCACAATCTATTACCCAATTCGAACTGTTCGCAAAGCCTTTTATTATTAATTTAATATCAAAAATGCGACTTCAACAAACCCGTTATATCAGCGAATTAACTGAACAATGTCTTAGTTTAAACACCAAAGCAGAAGAACAATCAAAAAATATAACCTCCGAGAATGTTCAATTCTATATTGAAAACTTAGAAAAATACATCACTGTACTACAAGAAATCAAGCAATTATCGGGCGAAAACAATCAAGGCATCCAAAATCTCTTGCTCAGAAGAAGTTATGAACTTAAAAAACAATTTTTAATATCAAAAATACCATCACGCTTCGTGGATCAACACGCGCAAACCAAAGATGAAAAGAGTGACCTATCGGATGCCTTCACATTTCATCCCACGCCACTGCGATTATCCCTTGCTCCCATCGACTTAGATCCTAAAATCATGCTATTACAAACACAAGTTGAATCCCTTGAGACAAGCTGTGCAACACAACCTATACCTGCAATTATTGAAAAATATCTAACTATTTACAACGATTATCTTGAAATTTCCAGTGAAATTGCTTTATACACTCACGACACTACCGTTTCCATGTCAGGCCTTTCAACATTTGAAAAAACAGCATCTCAACTTACAATAACAGGAACGGCATTGCTCGAAAAAGCAATTTTAAAAAATAGCTTCGAAAAAGCTGCCAAACTAACTATGTTTCACGGTCATATGCCTTTAAAATATTTAAATATGGCGCTCACGCTTGGTAATGCACCCATGCTTGAATTTGTATTACAGTATGGACCCTATTGCATAGACACCCAAGTAATTAGTGTATCCAAAAAAGACTATCAATCTATTTTGCATTATTTAATTGAAAGTAAACTCAAAAAAGAAAGCAAAGTCGCTTGTTTTCAAATTTTAATGCAGCAAGGAGCATCATTACTTACCTGTAATCAAGATGGTTTGCCATGGGCCCATTTTTTACTCTCCCCAACCAATGAGTGTACTCAAGCGCTTTACTCTAAAATTCCAACGGACATACTACACTCTCGTGCTTTTTATAAGCAATTAATTGTATTACTTTCGCCTCAAAATAGTAACCCTAAAATTAATACTGCTTTGGTAGATTATGCAAAACTTTATTCCTCTTTCGTGAGTCTTGAGACAGACACTGATTTACGCATGCAACAGCTAATATCAGGTGCGCTATCTAGACAATCTGACGCTAAAGAACAACTTGGAGTAGATTTTTTAAATGACGTCAAAATGTCTTCCGAAATACAATCTTTACATGCTATGTTAGAATATTCTATACTTGAGTGTAAAAATATCATGACTAAAGAACAATGGATTAAAATAGGTGCATCCGCTAAAACAAGCCAACAAGATCTTTTAAAATCTGGTTTAGTGAAACAAATAGGTGAGCAAGGATTTCTTGCTGCTAAAGCAAGTCTGACAACCTATTATCATGATACCATTGAGTATTGGAAGAATCTGACACTGGTTATCCAATTAAACCAAACACACGCATCCAAATCCGGCCCCCCCTCTAAGGCTTTAAAACGTGCTATAAATCAAAGCAATAAACTAGTACAAAGTTTAAAACAATATGAGGAAAAATATAATATACAAAAAGACTTGCAAACATCGACACTTATAAAATTACAGCATAAAGTGCAGGAGAATTTGACTGCAATCTATGCGACGTTGAATATAGCGGAAGCACAAGAACTATTGGAAGAAACACAAGAACTATTCGAATCATTCAAACTGCTCACAAAAAACACTCTTGAGTTTCAACTTCGAATTGATTCAATCGAAAATGAACCTGTTTTAAAACAAGAACAACAGGGCTCCTTAAAGCCAAGATCCAAACGTTGATCTCTCTACCCCAGAGAGATCTGTGCGAGATGCAATATTTTTAAATCCTGAATCAGACAATAATTTTTGAACAGCCATTTTTTGATTGTAACCATGTTCTAAGACTAACAAGCCCCCTTTTTTTAAAAATAAAGGGGCTTGTTTAATAATATTTTGGATATCTTTTAATCCATCCGTACCACTCACCAAGGCGCCTAAAGGCTCATAAGCAAGTGCCGGATGCTGTAAGTGAGGATCATCTTGTGCAATATAAGGCGGATTGCTAACAATTACTGAAAATTGTGATCCCTCTACCGCTTCAAACCAAGATCCTAATTTAAAAACAACCTGATCTAAGTGATGTAACACCGCATTTTTTTTTGCTATTTCGAGCGTTTCACTATTAATATCTGTGGCAGTAATAGACCAATGAGGTTTCTCTTTAGCCAAAGATAAGGCAATCGCACCTGTCCCCGTTCCTAAATCTAAAACAGATTGGCTTTTTTGCCCTTGCATTTTTTCTAATACAATTTCAATCAATAATTCTGTTTCTGGACGGGGCATCAATGTTTGGTGTGAAACTAATAAATCTAAACTCCAAAAAGGCTGATGACCTAAAATAAAAGCAATAGGCTCTCCTATCATACGTCTTTTAACATAACTCTCAAAAAGAGAGATATTCTCTTGTGATAGGATTATTTGTGGATTCACCACTAAATCAATCTTAGAAAGCGCTTGCGATTTTGACGCTGCTAACAATAATAGTTCAATATCAAGCTTAGGTGTATCTGTTTGTGAGTGTATTAGCTGCGCTTGCCCCCACTTCAATAAATACCCTATTGTATTATTCACTTAATCCCTCTAAAGAGGCGAGCAAATCAGATTGATACTCTCGTTGTAACGGCTCTGACAAGTCCTCTAATTTCCCTTCTAAAATTTCGTCTAATTTATATAATGTTAAATTAATGCGATGATCCGTCACTCGGGATTGGGCAAAATTATACGTTCTTATTCGTTCGGAACGATCTCCTGAACCTACTAATAGTTTACGGGTTAAAGATTGTGTTTTTTGATGCTTTTCTTTTTCTGCATTGAGCATTCTGGAACTCAATAAAGCCATTGCTTTGGCTTTATTTTTATGCTGTGAACGCTCTTCTTGACATTCCACAACAAAACCAGTGGGAATATGAGTAATACGTACTGCAGAATCTGTTTTATTAACATGCTGCCCACCCGCACCAGAAGCCCGATAAGTATCAATTCGAAGATCAGCAGGATTGATATCAATTGCTTCGACTTCCTCTACTTCTGGTAATACCGCAACCGTACAAGCTGAAGTGTGTACTCGACCTTGAGATTCAGTTTTAGGAACACGTTGCACACGATGGGTGCCTGATTCAAATTTTAAATATTGATATACATTTTGCCCAGTAATGTGCAAAATAATTTCTTTATACCCTCCATGATCGCCTTCGTGCTCACTCATCACTTCTACTTTCCAACGCTTGCTTTCAGCAAATTTAGCATACATCCTAAATAAATCACCTGAAAAAATAGCAGCTTCATCGCCCCCTGTACCCGCTCGGACTTCTAAATAAGCATTTTTATTATCATCTGGATCTTGAGGAAGTAATAATAAATTAAGTTGAATTTCAAGTTCTTGCAGTACTTGTTTGGTATCTTCTAATTCTTCTTCTATCATTAATTTCATATCCGAATCTGAATCGGGATCTATTAACAATTCTTGAGCGCCAAGTTGGGATTCTAAAACTTTATTATATTGAGAGAATAAACTTACAATAGGCTCTAAATCAGAATATTCTTTAGAAAGACTTTTATATTTGTCTTGATTATTAATAATACTAGCATCACCCAATAGAGCACTCAGCTCTTCATGATGTTCTGCTATAGTCATTAATTTATTTTTAATAGAGTCTTTCATGATCTTTTTATCCTAAATTTTCAAATAACTCTGCAACAGTACCTACTTTTTTTTCTGCCCCTTTCACTGAAGCTTTTAATAAAATAGTGGGTTGATGCATTATTTTTTGAGTTAAATTATGTGTTAATTGATGTATCACAATTTTAGGATCTATTCCTTTTTGCAATAGTTGCAGCGCTTTATCGCGCTCTTTTATTTTTATTTTATCTACATTGTCTCTAAATAAGCAAAGTTTTTGTATTGCTTGTTGCGATCCTAACCAATGCATATAATGATTAACTTGTAAATCAATAATACGATTAGCCTCAAGTGCAGCTTGTTGCCGAGAGGCTTTATTTATCTCTACCAAACTTTGTAAGTCATCAATAGTATACAAATAAACATCTTCATGTTGTGCAACTAAAGGATCAATATCACATGGCATGGCTAAATCTACCATAAAAATAGGATGATTTTTACGCCCCTTTAAAGCTTTTTGAACTAAATCAAAGCTAACAATAGGATGGGGGCTCGCGGTGGAGCTAATTACAATATCAATAGAAGGTAAATATTGAGCAATATCTTCTAACAATAATGCTTCTCCCCCAAAACGCTGTGCTAATCTTTGAGCGCCTATTATACTACGATTTGCAACTTTTAATTGTTGAATGCCTAGTTGACATAAATGACGCGCTACTAATTCAATATTTTCTCCTGCACCAATGAGTAATACATTGGCTTTGGTAATATCCGGAAACATTTTTTTCGCTAAATGGGTTGCTGCATAGGCTATAGAAACAGGACATTTAGCAATACTAGTTTGTGTTCTAATTTGTTTGGCAACAAAAAAGGAGGCTTGAAATAATTTACTTAACCGCTTTTTAAGCGCGCCTGCACTTTGAGCAATTTCAAACGCCTCTTTAAGCTGACCTAAAATTTGAGATTCGCCTAAAATCATTGATTTTAGACCACAAGCGACTTGCATCATATGTCTTACCGCATCGGCATTCACATGGCAATACAAATAAGGTTCTAGGGCCTGCGTACTGATATCAAGATAATTTTCCCACCACTGTGTAATAGCCGCGACATCCGAACTACCACAATAAAATTCAGTACGATTACAAGTTGACAAAAGCGCAGCTTCAGTTATCTGTGAAACTTTTAAAAAATCAACGAGTGCTGGCTGAATGTGTTCTTTTGCAAAGGCTACTTTTTGCCGCACTGCAAATGAAGCAGTTTCATGATTAATCCCTAACACGATTAAGTCTTGAGGGGAATTAATAAAATTTATGCTCACGTTTTTTTTTATCCTGCCGATTAACTAAGTAACCCATGAACTACGGAATAATGACCTAAAAAAGGATTCCTACTTATGAAGCAACTTGGCCCTTTAATGACTGTAAGCATTCTCAGCCTTTTTACTACGGGCCTTCTTCTACTGAGTGGAAGTACTCCTTTTTCAGAATCCTTTGATCCAAATCATATTTATTATCTTAATAAGATATCTTCAAAAGCAGGTACTAAGACATTGCCTGCTCCTAATACGAGCCCTACTATAGAAACTAAGATACAAAAACAATCGTCTAGTTCATCTAATGTTGATGCTAGTTTATCAAAAAATTACCTAGAACCGTTATTAGAAGCTGAATTAGCTTTAAGTCGTGGTGATCTCAAGATCGCCCTGACAAATTATATCCGGGTTGCTAAAGAAACCCAAGATCCAAGCATAAGTAAACGGGCAACTGAAGTTGCCTTGTTATATGGCGCAATCCCTCAAGCGCAAGAAGCTGCTGGCTTATGGGTCAAAAGCGATCCAAGTAATTTAGAAGCAAAACTAACAATGGCAGCTATTTTAATCAGAATCGGTGATATTAAACAAGCAGCCGTGTTTTTCAAACAAATTGATCAACTCGATCCCGCTCAAGCCTGTGATCAATGGTTAGCTTTATATAAGCAACTTGAAGATCCTCTAGATAGAGCACACATTGTGGAAACATTAGAGCACATTCAAAGTAAAAATGCTTATCTGGCCCTAAGCCAAATTTATCTATTTCAATCTGATGCTCAAAAGGCGCTAACCAATAGCCACAAAGCACTTGAATCTGACCCTACTGATACACAAGCTATTATAGTATATACTCAATCTCTTTTAAGTACGAATCAAATTGAAAAAGCACAGCAATTTTTTGATGCTCAACTCCAAAAACAGCCCAAAAACATTGAATTAAAACTATTTTATATCCAGTTTTACTATGAACAAAATCAACCTCAAAAAGCATACAATCAATTAGTTTTATTAACAAAAATGGAAGGATTAAGTGCCGCTGAATTATTTGGATTAGCGCGTTTAAGTATGGAAGGGCATTGGTTTGCTCAAGCAAAAATTTTATTAGAAAAATTAGAAAAATTACCAGATCAAAGTGATCTAGCACGTTATTTTCTAGGGCGCCTGAGTGATCTGCAATCCAACCCCTTAGAGGCCATTGAATTCTATCAAAAAGTACAAAACCCACCTTTTTATATAATGGCTAACATTCGTGCAAGTTTACTTTATAATAGCTTAAAAAATTCAACACAAGCTTTGACAATTTTAAACAACCTTGAAGCCAATACCGCTGAAGAAGACAGACAGATTGCAATAGCAAAAGTCGAAGTTTTAGCGTCCATCAAAAAATATAAGGAAGCCTTAATTTTAGTCAATGGCCTCATGCAAGATACCCCTAATGATATTGAATTAATATTTACGCGTGCTATGTTGTCTGAAAAAATCTCAGATATTCAAACGGCAGAAAAAGACTTGAAATCTATTTTAGCAATAGATTCGAATCACGTAAATGCCTTAAATGGATTGGGATTTATATTGGCCGATAAAACCACACGGCATAAAGAAGCAAATGAAATTTTATCAAAAGCCCTGGCACTTTCGCCCAATAATCCTTCCATTTTAGATAGTATGGGATGGTTAGAATTTAAAATGGGCAATTCTGAAAAAGCAGTCATTCTATTACAACAGGCACTCACCCTACTTCCTGATCCTGAAATAGCGGCGCACTTAGGAGAAGTGTTATGGGCTATGAACAAACAAGAACAAGCAAAACAAATTTGGGAAAAAGCCCTCAAAGCACACCCAGAACATGAAGCTTTATTAAAAGCGATGCGTCAGACGCTAAAAAATAACTAATTTAAATAATGAGAGCGATTTAACCAGTTTTTATCTGGATAATAAGCAAAAATTAAACTACCATTTTTTATTTTATGAATAATAGCCGAAGTTACTTTCGGATTTAAAGCAGGGCACCCGTGACTTAATCCTAAACGCCCATGATGTTGTGCTATATGTTCATTTACATAATCTGCAGCATGAATGACGATTCTTCGACTGTAAGCATTTCCATTAAATCCTTTTTCTAAACCATGTAAATTTAAAGAAGAACCATGACTACCATGATAAGTAGAGCCCGTTTTAAACACGCCTAAACTAGATTGGTGCGAACCATTTTTATCAGAAAAAAACTCGGCAATATTAGCCCCAGTTCCTCTTCCATGTGCAACAAAAGTATTAAATAATACAGTCACTGTTTTTAAATCTAAAACCCATAACCGTTTATGCGTCGAGGGTTTAGAGTAATCAATAATGGTGAGTGTATTTGCTTTTTCAAGCCCGTCTTTCTTCATCGCGACCTTGCGCGCTTTGAGCGCCATATTGATCACTTTTGAATCTAAGCCAGTTAAGTTAGACAGTCTTTCGGGAAGAGAGTCAGAAGAGCCTTGCTCAGCCCCTTGGATCTGATGGGTACACAATAATATTGTTATGAATATGAATGTGTTACAAAAAAAACGCTTCATTAATCAGTGCTGCTCCTAGATTAATTGTAAATTGTCTGTGACTAATAGGCTTTTTATTATACCAAAAAATGACAGAATAATCATTCCCTGTTTACCTTAATTCTGGTATCTTACATTAAGCAAAAAAGTGTATCTTCATCAGATAAGGAATTTCCGTGTATGTCCGTATTTTTTCGTTATAGTACTTCTATATTATTTTCTACTCTATTACTCACAGGCTGCTCTAGCACGCCACAAAAAATAGATCTGCCCTCTCGTAATCAAGTTACTATAGAGAATCATAATAGAAAGTTAAATGAATTACATAATTGGACAGCAGAAGGAAAAATAGCGGCTTCAAACACAACGCAAGCCCATAGTGCTTCTTTTATATGGAAACAACAAGGACCCGCTTATAAAATACAATTCTTTGGCCCTCTTGGGATAGGGGGAGGCTATTTAAAAGGAAATACAAAAAATAAAAAAGCAATCTTTGTAACTTCAAATGGCCAAAGAAGGGAAGCTCTTTCGCCAGAAAAATTAATTTATGACGAAACAGGATTATATTTTCCGGTAAGCAGCTTACAATATTGGATTAAAGGTTTACCCGATCCTACTCACCCTCTGAATTATAGTATCCATAATAAAACTGGGCTAGTGACTAGCCTAAAACAAAATGCCTGGGAAATTCAATATGTTGATTATATACAGCACAAACAAGATCCAAACTTAATTTTGCCTTGCAACTTAAAAATAAAAAAAGAAAATAATAGTTTAAAATTAGTTATAAACTATTGGGATAAATAACTTAAAATTTATCAAAAATTTTTTTATTTTTTAAAATTTTTTATTAATTGTTATTGACAAAGCTTCGAGGAAGCCTCAAAATGGAAACCCATTGAATTGAAATTTTAATGTATTAAAGTTTTATATTATTGGGGTGTCGCCAAGTGGTAAGGCACTGGGTTTTGATCCCAGCATTCCCAGGTTCGAATCCTGGCACCCCAGCCATATTTTATTCATTTCTATTTAATTCCCTACCCTGCTTCTTTGGATTATCTTCTCTAGCGTTATAAATGTCTAATAAGCTGTCATAGCTTGCTTGACACACATTATAATCGCTCAGAGCAGCAGCGCGCTCTGACATTGCTTGCGCTATGTCCTCAGGACTCGCTGGTTCAGGCGTCCAGAAAAATGAAGATAGGTATCCACCTATACCCTGTTTAGGCCTTACTAAGTTACATAGTAAGCTTTGTTTTTCGTCACGGTTCTGTTTGGCTGCCTCTAACTGCTCTTGTCTCAAGCTCAGTTCTACCTCTAAAAGTTCGATAGCTATTTGTTCAGGATTTGAATATAGAGCATCGGGAAGATCTTCTGCTTGGGCTGCTGCATCCAGCATGCGCTCTAATATTTTACCACTTCTCCCTTTTGCTGCTAAAAATGCAGGCATCTGTAACGCTTTTAATTGCTCAAGATTACCAAGGCGCGCTCGAGCCTCAGATTTTTTTTGTACTAAAGCAGGAGAAATCACTTTATTCTCATCTATATGTACTTTTTCTGTAAGTATAAACGCGTCGGTTACATCCAAGACCTTTTTAGTATCTTTTTGTAATGCTGTCAAATCTGCTCTAGCCTGTTCTTTTTGAACTAACGATGCTTGAGGATTAATCAAAATACTATTGGCCTCTTCTACTTTATCGCCTATTTTTTTTGCCAAAATTTTTCCTATAAACGCAGCATATTGATCTTCTTGTGCTTTGTTCTGCTGCGCCCACTTTACATCCCATTCTAAACTTTGACGCTTCCAATCCTCAAGGGGGCCTTGCGCTGTGGCTTGCTCTAATGCTTGCTGAACTTCTAACATTTTTTGATCAGTCTTTTTTACACGATATTGAATTTCAAATAAATAAGACTGTAAATCCTGAATACTTAAAACGGCTAAATCAGCTTTTTTATCTGGATTTTCTGGCTTGCCACTGGTTCTACGAACATAAATATCCTCTGCCATTTGTGCTTTTTTTAAACGCCATGCGGCGTTCGAATTATTAGCTTTCTTATTGTCATAATATTCTTCCCATAAGATATTACATACATGTTTCAATTCTTCATGAGAGCATAATTCAAAGTCCATTTTTTCTGCTTCAGTCAATATCTCTCCAAATTCACTTTGAGGCTCTTTTTCAACAAACACTTCATTGGGTAATGAACTTGAAAATAAACCTAAAAACTGAGAGACGAATCTATCAAACCAAGCGCGAAAGGAGGAGACAGGCGGTTTTTGATTTACAAGAGTCTGTTGTTCATATAATTTAACCTTAAGCGTATCTGCCTTATGCGCTAATTCTCTTTCTTGATCAAGATAGATCCTCATATCTTTTTTATAGAGTGTATAGGCTTCATCATTTAAAATCGTATTACAAAAATTATTAGCCCATAATCGAGTTGCAAGATCCCCTCCCGTTCTTGAAATTCTAGCTAAACTGCGCAAATCAGAAACCATTGCTTGTGAATAAACCGCTCTGTGCATTTTAATATTATCGATATTTAATGCGACTTGCGCTCTTTGTTTGCATAGAGGATCGATTGATTTTTGGGTGATCTCTGTTAGTATTTCTCGATTCGTTTCTTTTTCTTCTTCTGATAAAACTTGGGTATAAAATGGACCAATTATATTATAGGGATCTTCTCCTAACGCATAAGTCGCTAAATCAATTTTAGCTATCTCCAACCCGTCCACTGCCGCTTGACCAAGTGCTTTTTTAAACTCGGATATAGGCACATCTATTTTTGCTTTCTCAACTCCAGATGGTAATTGCGAATAAATTTCTCGACTGTTAATTTTTTGTGCCTGAAGGGCATTTAATTTGGTATAGGCTTTGCGTAATTCCTCTACGTTCAGCTCTTTATTTGCTTCCATCAGCCCCTTTATTGTTTCTTCAGATACTTTTATTTCCTGATTCAATTGCTGGACTTGGGCTTTTCTAATATCATGCAAAGCATCTAGTCCTTTATTGAGACATACAAAAGCTTGCTTGTAGGACGCATTGAGGGGCACTTTTTTTTCTTTAGCTTTTCTTCTTTTTTGCCTCACCGACACATTCATAGGGTCAATAAAATCATACAGTTGTTGTTCTAGATCTTTAGGCAATAACACCCATTCACATTCACTTTTGGATCCAAAATCACGATATTCCTCTGGATGCGCGCTCCAATAATCTCTTGCCCACTTATTTTCTATCATCCCCATCAATTGCTTATTGTTTAAAATATCCAACATATCTGTATTCTCAAAGGCTACTTTAACATCCTGTAGTCTTGATACACCCGCGTACCCTACATTCGCTAGACCTTTGACTACAGCAGCGCCTAGTATTCCAAATCGGCCAGCCTGTGCGAATCTTTTTTCTAAATAGCTTTGATGAAGATCAGTTCTTAATAAATCTATTATATTGGGTAAATCCTTAATCACAGAACTTGGCAATAAAGCCCAATTACACTCCATGTCAGCATAACTTTGTACCTGATCTGCATGCGCTGCCCAATATTTAGTACGACTTAATAAATCAAGCTGCCTCCCCTGGTTCAAGTCTTTGACAAAACGCGCTACACGGACTCTATTGCGAAATTGTTGTATACGCTCTTTAAAAGTCATGGATTACTCCCCCTATAATTCAATATTTCATGTATATTAGTTGTTCAACTACAAGAAAAGTTCACTTTGTTGAGCGTCTTAATTGCAAATCCCTCTTAACTAAGTTAAAATTTGAACGCTATAACCATTAACTTATTGATTTAATTGGTTAACTTACGTATTGTTTGGTCGCAGAGCAATACAACTTAAAATTTCATTTCACTCTCGGAGAAATTAATTCATGGCTACTACACCATTTACACTAGATGCCACCGAACGAAACGATTTGGGGAAAGGTGCGAGCCGCCGCCTACGTCGTCTTGAGGATTTAATTCCTGGAATCGTTTATGGAGCTTCAAAAGCACCACGCTCTATTTCACTTGAACAACGCATTGTAAGAAAAGCGCTTGAGAATGATGGCTTTTATGCGAATATCTTAACGCTCACCATCAATGGTCAACCTGAGAAAGTCATTCTAAAAGCAATGCAACGCCACCCTTATAAGCCCTATATCCAGCATATGGACTTTCAAAGAGTGGACATGAATAAACCTTTACATATGAATGTGCCTTTACATTTTATCAATGAAGAAACTGCGGTAGGGGTTCAAGCTGGCGGACGTATTTCTCATCAAATGACTGAACTTGCAATTACCTGTTTACCTTCTGATCTACCAGAATTTATTGAAGTGGATCTGGCTAATGTAGAATTAAATCAGATTGTACATATTTCTGATATCTCATTACCAAAAGGGGTGAGTTCAACAGCCTTGCATCATGGTGCTGATAACGATGTATCTGTTGTAAGCATTCATTTACCAAAAGTGGCTGTAGAAGAAGAAACGGTTGTAGAAGACGTCACTCAGCCAGAAGGAAAAGCTACTACTAAAGCGCCAGCTGAACAAAAAGCTGATACTAAAAAAGATAAAAAGTAAGTGGCTATAAAACTCATTGTGGGGCTAGGAAATCCTGGCCCCCAATATAAAGATACTCGCCACAACGCAGGCAGTTGGTTTATTTCAAAATTGTGTGATCACTATCACACTAAACTACAAATCGAATCTAAATTTAAAAGTCTAGTTGCCCAAATTGACGTGGGAACACAAAATTGTAAACTTGCTATCCCTACAACTTATATGAACCTCAGTGGAGATACCGTATCCACGCTTTCTAAATTTTATAATATCCAACCTGAGGAAATTCTGATTGCCCATGATGAATTAGATTTACCAGTAGGAAGCGTGCGTCTAAAATTAGAAGGGGGCCATGGAGGTCATAACGGACTAAGGGATATTTTTGCTAAATTAGGGACCCGTGCATTTTATCGCTTACGTATTGGCATTAGTCATCCAGGTCATAAAGATGATGTTGTCAATTACGTTTTGCATAAACCATCCATAGACGATGGTATAAAAATTATAAACAGTTTAGAGTCTGCAATTGATATTTTGCCATACCTGCTCAGGGGCGAATGTGAGCAGGCAATGAAACAATTACATACGAGTTGATTAATCAGATCGAGGGGAAAATTTTTATGGGCTTTACATGTGGAATTGTTGGATTACCCAACGTTGGAAAATCAACTTTATTTAATGCTTTAACCAAAGCAGGCATTGCAGCAGCCAATTATCCTTTTTGTACCATTGAACCCAATGTGGGGGTGGTGCCGGTTCCCGATCCAAGGCTTAAAAAAATTGCGGATATTGTCAAACCAGTAGGAAACGTCATCCCTACTATGATTGAATTTGTAGATATTGCTGGTTTAGTTAAAGGTGCTGCTAAAGGGGAAGGCTTAGGAAATAAATTTTTAGGCAATATTCGAGAAACAGATGCTATCGCCCATGTAGTACGATGCTTTGAAGATGATGATGTCATTCATGTGGCTAATAAAATATCTCCTAAAGATGATATTGAGGTCATTCATACGGAATTGCTTTTATCGGATCTTGATCTGCTTGAAAGAGCCCTTACTAAAGCACAAAAACTAGCGAAAACAGGCAATAAAGAGGCTATAGAGCAACACGCTATTTTTGAACCTTTAAAACAATTTTTAGACTCAGGCAAGCCTGCTCGTGCTTTTATCCGTAATTTAGAACAAGATTTATCTCGCAATCAAGATAATATTAAAATAATTGAAAATTTAAAACTATTAACCGCTAAACCCATTATGTTTATTGCCAATGTTGCAGAAAATGGATTTGATAATAATCCTTATCTAGATATTGTCAAACAAATAGCGCAAGAAGAATTTGGCACGGTGGTTGCCGTTTGTGCAGCCATTGAGGCTGAAATTGCAGAGCTTGATGAAGCTGATAAACAAGATTTTTTAGCAGGGATGGGTTTATCTGAACCTGGTTTAGACAGAGTCATTCATAGTGGATATCAATTATTAAAATTAAATACCTACTTTACCGCTGGCGTACAAGAAGTTAGAGCCTGGACTATTCCTATTAATTGTACCGCACCAAAAGCCGCAGGAAAAATTCATACCGATTTTGAAAAAGGATTTATTCGCGCTGAAGTCATAGCTTTAGAAGATTTTTTTGCTCACAACGGTGAAGCCGGTGCCAAAGCGGCAGGAAAATGGCGCTTAGAAGGTAAAGAATATATAGTACAAGATGGAGATATCATGCACTTTAGATTTAATGTTTAAGTTTTGTAATATCCTATTGACACTTATGCTAAATCCAGAGAGAATATGTCCAACCTTTATAAATAATCTAAATTTGGCTATGTAGCTCAGCTGGTTAGAGCGCGGCACTCATAATGCTGAGGTCGGTGGTTCGAGTCCACCCATAGCCACCATTCTTAAAATCTACATAAAAAACTATGAGTAAGAGTAAACTACTATACATACAAACCTGGGGCTGCCAGATGAATGAGTATGACTCCAAACGCATGGCTGAAGCTTTAAAAGCCTCTGACGGCTATGAGCTGGTAGATTCTCCTGAAAAAGCAACGCTTATAGTCATGAATACCTGCAGTATTCGACAAAAAGCAGATCAGAAAACATTTTCTGAGTTAGGTCGCTGGCGTTTATTGAAAGAAAAAAATCCTGATCTCCTCATTGGGGTGGGCGGATGTGTCGCCAGTACAGAGGGAGAGAACATTTTTCGTAGAGCACCCGATGTAGATATAGTATTTGGTCCTCAAACACTGCACAGACTTCCTGAACTTGTACAAAAAAGACAACAAACTAATCGACCTACCATCGATATTAGCTTTCCTGAAATTGAAAAATTCGATAGACTCCCTGAAGCTAAAGCAGATGGCCCTACCGCACTGGTTTCTATACAAGAAGGATGTAGTGAATACTGTTCTTATTGTATTGTACCCTATACGCGAGGGGAAGAAATTAATAGACCCTTTGATGATGTAATTGCTGAAGTCGCAGGCTTAAGTGCACAGGGCGTGCGAGAAATAACCCTTTTAGGGCAAAATGTAAACGCGTACCGTGGCCCCATGCACGATGGAAAAATTGCTGATTTAGGATTATTAATTACTTATATTGCTCAAATAGAAGGAATTGGTCGGATTCGGTTTTCCACTTCTCATCCTAAACAATTTTCAGAATCTTTGATTCAAGCTTATAAAGAAGTCGCTGAATTAGCGAATCACCTACACTTACCTATACAAAGCGGCAGTGATCGAATTTTAGAATTAATGGGACGAGGCTATACAGCAGATATTTTTAAAGCCAAAATAGAAAAATTACGACTCGTACGTCCTGATATTTCTATTTCTTCTGATTTCATAGTCGGCTATCCAGGTGAAACCGATAAAGACTTTGAAGACACTTTGAACTTGGTTAAAGACATTGGTTTTGATCAATCTTATAGCTTTATATTTAGTGAGAGACCTGGCACTCCTGCGGCCACTTTAGAGAATAAAATTCCAGAAAAAATTAAAAGCCAACGTCTAGATATTTTACAAGCGCAACTTTTAGCGCAAGGTCAAAAAATCAGTGATGCTATGGTTGGAACCAGCCCTAAAATATTAGTCACAGGCCCTTCTCGTAAAAATCCAATGGAATATACTGGTCGAACAGAAAACAATCGTATTGTGAATTTTACAGGCGGCCACCCTGGATTAATAGGAAAATTTCTACCTATTGAAATTACTCAGGCACTAAGAGGTTCATTACGAGGAAAAATAGATTATACTCAATTATAAATGGGCACAACATTACATTCTATACAATTCACTCTAGAGCCAGCAGACAATCGTCGCTTAATGATATTAAGCGGGCGTTTCGATGAACATCTTCGTCATATTGAAAATACACTCCATATTGAGATTCACAATAGAGGTAATCACTTCACTCTATTAGGCTCAAAAAAATTAGTGCTCAAAGCCCAAAATGCCATCGAAGGAATGTATGAACTTACCAAAACCACCTCCGAACTCTCTTTGGAAACAGTACATTTTTATTTGCAGACCCCTAATGCAAAGACTCTTGCTCACAAGCACCCTATTCTTAAAGAAGATACCCAACTTACTATAGAGATAGGCCGTAAATGCATTAGACCCAGAACAGAAAACCAACTAAAATATATCAATAAAATTTTAGAAAATGACATTAATTTTGGAATTGGACCTGCAGGTACAGGCAAAACGTATCTAGCCGTTGCTTGTGCGGTCGCCGCTTTAGAAGCAGATCAAGTACAACGCATTATTCTAGTACGCCCTGCCGTAGAGGCAGGAGAACATTTAGGATTTTTACCAGGGGATTTAAGTCAAAAAATTGATCCCTATTTAAGACCTTTATTTGATGCTTTATATGAAATGTTAGGCCTTGATAAAGTCATTACCTTAATCGAGCGCAATGTGATTGAGTTAGCGCCCTTAGCCTATATGCGTGGTCGAACCCTCAATGATGCTTTTGTATTGCTAGATGAAGGACAAAATACGACTATAGAGCAAATGAAAATGTTTTTAACCCGTTTGGGTTGTAATTCAAAAGCCATAATAACGGGTGATATTACTCAAATTGATCTTGATAAATCGCACCCATCGGGACTCAACCAAGCTATTCATATTTTACAAAATATCCCTGGTATTGAGTTTACCCATTTTAATGCCTCTGATGTCGTTCGCCATCCTCTTGTTCAACATATTGTAAAAGCGTATCAAGCGTACGATGACAATACCCAATTCTCTAAAAAATAGGCCATCTCGTGATTTCATCTTTTGAATTAGAATTAGACTTACAAGAAGCTTGCAAAGCAACTATCCCTTCTCTAGAAACTCTAGAACATTGGATTCACACTACCTTACAGGCGCATCATCATAAACTGCATCATCCTATCATGACCCTCACGCTAAGAGTGGTCGATGAAGCAGAAATACAAACGTTAAATAGCACCTATAGAAACAAAAACACACCAACCAATGTACTGTCTTTTCCTAATCATATGTCTGAAGATATGCATCAGCTATTTGATGAACAAGAGCTAGGAGATATTGTTTTGTGTGCTTCTATTGTTGAACAAGAGGCTCACACTCAACATAAAAATTTACAAGCGCATTGGGCGCATATGGTTGTACACAGCACATTACATTTACTAGGATATGATCATATATTAGAGAACCAAGCACAAGAAATGGAATCCTATGAAAAAGCTATTTTAAAAACATTAGGATTTTGTGATCCTTATCAATCTGATTATCAGGAGCAAACATGAAATCTAACAGCTCTTGGCTAAAACGCATTAGTCAAATTTTATTAAGAGAGCCAAAAAATAAAAAACAATTCCTGTCTTTTTTGCGAAAAGCACTACACCGTAAATTACTCAATACGCAAGCCTTTGCAATGATAGAGGGTGTTTTACATGTCTCTGAAATGGAGGCAAGTGAAATTATGGTGCCTCGTTCACAAATGGTATCTCTTAAAAAAGATATGACCTTAGAAGAGGTACTACCAATTATCATTGATTCTAGCTATGCCCGTCTGCCGGTGACGAGTGACACAAAAGATGAAGTAGTGGGTATTTTACATGCTAAAGATTTGCTTTTATATTATACCAACGCGGCTAAATTTTCTCTTAAAGAAATAATTCGTCCTGCTGTTTTTATTCCTGAAAGTAAACGGTTAGATCTTTTATTAAATGAATTTAAGGCGAATCGTAATCATATGGCTATCGTCGTGGATGAGTATGGTAGTGTTACAGGATTGGTCACCATTGAAGATGTTTTAGAACAAATCGTGGGTGAAATTGAAGATGAACATGATGTTGATGAAGCGGTGACTATTCAAAAACATACTAAAAATAATTATTCGGTACAAGCACTTACCCCTATTTCCGAATTTAATGACTATTTTAACACGCATTTTAGTGATGAAGAATTTGATACAATTGGTGGGCTTGTGTTACAAGGTTTTGGGCATTTACCCGCGCGTGGTGAAACCGTCGTGATTCAAAATATTGAATTTACGGTATTAAGAGCCAATGATAGGCGCATTCGCTTATTGGGTGTGAAGTTTAAAAAAGTAGTAGAATTTGAAAAAGTATAATATATAGAGGTCCAGAAGTAAGCAAACTAACAAAATAAACACAAAATTGACCTATGCGCTCAATCAGATAGACTAAATAGAATACAATTCTTCTAAATTCTATTACTATAAAAAGAGTCATACAATGAAGCTATTTAAAAAACTAGAGTCACTTCTCCCCTATCTTCTTGCTATTGCAGGAGGGGGTATTTTACCTCTGTCTTTAGCGCCCTTTAATTATGAAATAGCGGCCTTTTTAGCCCCGGCTATTTTATTATTTTGCCTAAGCCAAGCCTCCGCTAAAAAAAGCTTTTTATTAGGATGGTGCTTTGGGTTGGGGTTATTTGGATTTGGGATTTCATGGATTTATGTGAGTATTCATGATTATGGCCCTACACCCATGCCATTGGCTATTATCATGACTAGTGTATTTACTTTTTGTATTGCTCTATTTCCTGCTTTTATGAGCTATATCGTAGTCAAATTATTTCCTAATAATAATTTTCAACGCTGCGTGCTCGCTTTTCCCGTAATCTGGGTGCTCTTTGATATATTAAGAGGATGGGCATTTACTGGGCTTCCTTGGCTTTATATAGGATATAGCCAATTGGGGACTAACCTCAGTGCCTTAGCCCCCTTAGGAGGCATTTGGCTCGTATCTTGGGCTACCGTCCTGACTGCAAGTGTTCTATATTGCATTTTTGATTATATTTATGAAAATAAACAAATTCCGCTTTTAAGAAATTCGTTAATACTGATATTAATACTTTTATGGGGCGGGGTAACCTATATTCATAAAACTTTCACCTGGACCGACCGTAAGGGTCCTGCTTTAAATGTCTCTTTAGTTCAAGGGAATATTCCACAATTATTACGTTGGGATCCTCAAGAAGTTTCCAATACTATTAAAAAATATCAAGATTTAACCAGCCTTGATCTAAAATCAAGTGTGAAACCTGATCTCATTGTTTGGCCAGAATCTGCCATCCCTATCCCCTTACCTGCATCTGAAGATCTCATTAAAGAAATGGATGTCTCTTTAAAACAATATCACGCTAGTTTAATCACAGGCGTGCCGGTTCAAACTCAAGATGCTGGCGGATCCACTGCGTATTATAATGCACTCATCAGCATTGGAGAGGGATCTGGTTTTTACTTTAAACAACAACTCGTTCCTTTTGGAGAATATATCCCATTTGAAAAATGGTTACGCGGAATGATTAACTTTTTTAATGTACCCATGTCGTCGTTTTTGAGTGCACAAGATAATCCCATTCCTTTATTAGCAAAAAATCTCAAAATAGCCCCTGCTATTTGTTATGAAATTGCCTATCCTAATTTAGTAAGAAAAACGCTTCAATCAGGACCTACTTATACGCTCGCCGATCTGATTATCACCGTGAGTAATGATACCTGGTTTGGAAACTCTATTGGGCCTAATCAGCATTTAGAGATCGCTCAATTTAGAGCGCTTGAAACAGGACGGTATGTATTACGCGCTGCCAACACAGGGCTCACTGCTATTATTACGCCCACAGGGGCAATACAATCTATTGCCCCTCAATTTGAAACCTTTGTTTTAAAAGATGTAGTATGGGCTATGGATAAAGCAACCCCTTGGGTTCAATATGGTATGGGGCCTCTATTAGGAAGTTTTGGTGTGCTACTCCTGCTTGCTTGGATGCCTATTAAACGAAAAAAATGATATAATTTATAGAATTTTTAACGATCATAGGATATTTAAGTAAACTCATGACTCAGTCTTTACCAGAACAATACCACCCAGAAAAAGTTGAGTCTCAAACTCAGCTTTTTTGGGAGCAAAATAATGTATTTAAAACCATAGAAGATCCCACTAAAGAAAAATTCTATTGTCTCAGCATGTTTCCCTATCCTAGTGGGGCACTCCATGTAGGACATGTGCGCAATTATACGCTAGGCGCTGTTATTGCTGGATTTGCACGTATGCAAGGCAAAAACGTACTCCATCCTATCGGATGGGATGCTTTTGGTTTGCCGGCAGAAAATGCCGCTATTAAAAATAAAATTCCCCCTGCACAGTGGACCTATCAAAATATTGATCATATGCGCACGCAGCTTAAAAGGTTAGGGTTAAATTTTAACTGGGACAGAGAATTTGCAACCTGTGATCCAAAATATTATCGATGGGAACAGTGGCTTTTTATTAAAATGCTTGAAAAAGGCTTAGTCTATAAAAAAAATGCCATGGTAAATTGGGATCCTATTGATCAAACTGTTTTAGCCAATGAACAAGTGATTGATGGCAAAGGATGGCGCTCGGGCGCGGTGGTTGAGCGTAAAAATATCTCGCAGTGGTTTTTTAAAATATCCGATTATGCACAAGAACTCTTAACGGATTTAGATTCGCTCCCCGATTGGCCAGAACAAGTTAAAACCATGCAACGAAATTGGATTGGTCGCTCACAAGGCGTTACTTTTAAATTTGAAGTGGATCATCCTAATACTGATGCATTAGAAGTGTATACCACCCGTCATGACACTATCATGGGCGTGACCTATGTTGCTATTGCTGCTCAGCATCCTTTAGCACAACTTGCCCTTAGCAAAAATCTAGCATTACAAAGTTTTATTGATGAATGCCAACACGGTAAGGTCGCAGAAGCTGATCTAGCAACCATGGAGAAAAAAGGCATAGCTACTGGATTATATGCTATTCATCCCTTTACTAAAGAGAAACTGCCTATTTGGATTGCCAATTATGTCTTGCTAGACTATGGCACCGGTGCGGTGATGGCAGTTCCCGCCCATGATGAGCGCGATCAAGAATTTTCTAAAAAATATAATTTACCTGTCAAAATCGTTATTAATGAAGAAAATATTTTAATTAACTCGGATGAGTTTAATAATTTAACGACTGAACTCGCAAAAGAGCGTATTAGCGACAAGCTCGAGGAATTAAAGATTGGTCAACGTCAGGTGCATTTTCGTTTAAGAGACTGGGGGATTTCTCGCCAACGCTACTGGGGAACCCCTATTCCTATTATTCATTGTGAAACCTGCGGCGATGTGCCTGTACCAGAATCGGATTTGCCAGTAAAATTACCGGAAAATGTCACGCCTCAAGGCTCTGGATCGCCCTTAGCAAGTATGCCAGAATTTTACACCGTAAAGTGCCCAAAATGTAATCAAGCGGCCAAGCGCGAAACCGATACCTTTGATACTTTTGTAGAATCTTCTTGGTATCAACTGCGTTTTGCATGCCCAGATCAAAATGAAAAAATGCTAGATGAAAGGGTAAATTATTGGGCCCCTGTGGATCAATATATTGGTGGGATTGAACATGCTATTTTACATTTATTATATGCCCGTTTTTTCCATAAAGTCATTCGCGATTTTGGGCTAGTTAAAAGTAATGAACCTTTTACCCGTCTATTAACACAAGGCATGGTTCTAAAAGATGGTGCTAAAATGTCTAAATCAAAAGGCAACACCATTGATCCTCAACCTTTAATGGATACCTACGGAGCAGATACACTGCGTTTATTTATTTTATTCACCTCTCCTCCAGAACAATCTTTAGAATGGTCTGATGCAGGAGTACAAGGTGCCTTTCGTTTTTTAAAACGTCTATGGAAAACAGTAAGAACGCATATTTTTATGCCAGCTCCAACCATTACTGAAGATACACCAAGCCCTGCTTATAAAGAAACCAAACGCATCTTGCATGTAACCATTCAAAAAGTAACCGATGACTTTGAACGTCGCCATACTTTTAATACTGCTATAGCGGCTATTATGGAACTTATTAATCATTTAAACAATTTTAAAATCCACTCAAAGGCAGATTATGAACTCAAGCAAAAAGCCTATGAAACGATTGTGTTAATGCTCTCCCCGATAGTACCGCACATTACGCATGTATTATGGGAAGCCTTAGGCCATAAAACGGCGATTATTAATGCGCCTTGGCCAGAATTTGACTCGCGTGCCATTGTGTGTGACACAATACAAATGAGCATTCAAATCAATGGAAAAATGCGCGGGCATATCATGGTTGCTACCGATGCACTCAACCCTATTATTGAACACACTGCTCTGGCGCATGAATCTGTAAAACGCCATATAGAAGGAAAAAGCATTAAAAAAATAATTATTGTGCCTAAAAAATTAATTAATATTGTATGCGTATAAAATTAATCTTTTTTTTAATAGGACTCTTTTTATTAGTGCCTCATTTATCTGGGTGCGGCTTTCACTTACGTGGAAGTCAAACTCCTTATACGTACCCTTTTCAAACCGTTACTATTTGCCCAGATGATTATTTTGATCCAATCTATAAAGAATTAAGATATAATTTAGAAGCTAAAAAAATCAAAGTCCTTTCTAAGGACTGTCCAAACACGCCTAGAATTATTATTCTCAATCATAAATTCATTGAACGACCTTTTGCCTATGGTGCCGATGGCGAAATTCGATGTGAAACCTTAACCCTTGAAATGGAATATGAATATGAATATTATTCTAATAACCAAAAAAAAACCAGACGGCACACTATTATAGTGAGACGTTTTCGTCAATTAAATATCAATCAGAATTTAGCAGATATGGCAGAAAAAGCGATTATTGAAGATGAAATGATTATAGACGTCGTGCAACAGTTACTTGTACAGTTAACCGTATAATGCAAGTACGTCCCGAACACCTTACAGTCAGTGTCAATAAAAAGTTGTACTCTCTTTATCTTTTATTTGGAGAAGAGCCCTTTTTACTTCAAGAATCTGCAGATTATCTTCGCTCTTTTGCCACCACTGCGGGCTATAGCGAAAGATTACTTTTTACATTAGAATCTGCAGCTTCTTTTGATTGGGATGCATTTTCCTATGCTTTTACTATGGGGTCGCTTTTTTGCGAAAAAAAAATAATTGAACTCATTTTACATCAGCCAAAATTAAATGATCAAGGCATTGCACTTTTTAAACAAATCCCTTTATTATTATCTAATAATACTAATATTCTTTTTCTAGTGCGAGCGGGGCAACTCAGTCCTGCCGTTCAAAAATCAGCCTGGTTTAGCGCTTTAACTCAACATTCTTATAATCATACGGTTGTCATACCTCATTATGTCTTAAATAAAACTCAATTATCTAATTGGATTTTACAAACGAGTGCGCAAAAAAAATTAAAACTAGCCCCTGAGGTACTTCAAGCTATAACCCAACAAAATGAAGGAAACCTCTTAGCAGCGCATCAAGAAATAGCCATGCTGGATTTTATTTATAGCACCCCTGAAAAAATGACCGCTATTACCCTAGAACAGTATCAAGGCATAATGTCTCTCACCAAACAATCTCGCTTTACGGTATTTGATTTACAAGATGCGATTTTACAAAGTGATTCTGAGCAAACTTTAAAAGTGTTGTCAGCACTTAATCCTAGTGAAGCTATATTAATTTTATGGTCTATTTCTAAAGTATTAAAAGTATTAATCAGTTTACATTATCAACTCAATAACGGCATTGCTTTACCCCAAGCGCTCCAAGCTGTATCGGTTTGGTCACGCTCTGCGCCTTTATATACTATGGCAGTCAAACGATTACCCTTAGCAGTATTAAACAAAGCGCTGCAGCAAACTCATCAAATGGATATCGATTTTAAAACCGGGAACACCCCACAAGCTTGGAGAGATTTAATAGATTTATGTTTAAAAATATCTACTAGCTAGATAATCTAGGAGATTCTAATTTTGGAGATAACCCATTATACGTAATTGTAATCTCCTTTTTAGGAGGCTCTCCTATCGCTTTTCTTAATGCTTGTTCTACTGCTGGTTGGATATTTTCAGCTGTATCACTTAAATCAAAAACAGCCCCTTTTTCTGCTAACAATACCGCATCTTCACAGAGTAATTTAAGAGCCTCAGAATCAACTGTACCTGTGTTATTTACAAGCGCACTGTATTCTAACGCCTTCTTCTCAGGATTAACACAAATATAATATTGAGAATTATTATGGCTCTATGAGGATCTGAGTGGCTAGAGTATAATGTACTTAAAGAAATAAGTTAGGTAACATTACGCTGGAGCATTACATGAATAGTGAGTATTTATTTTCGATGGCACTCGGGATCAGGGCACCTTGGGAAGTAGTAAGTGTAG
>CANJXG010000003.1 GCA_947478905.1 Coxiellaceae bacterium | reverse complement strand
TTGGCTGGCTAGCTCTAATGGTTCTATAATCTCTTTCTTAGCATTACGATTTGTCATGTTCTTATCTCCTCAATTAAATTTTTATTGATTCAATAAGAATAATATTTATGGGTAGGTTATGTCACACGTATTCACCGGAAGGACACGCATGATTGGGCAATGCCTATGCATATGCTTAAGGGATCTGGTGAAGAATTGCGTGGAGAATTATTAAATCAGGGATTTATATTTAACCCCAAAAAACGGAATGATCTTATGAATTATATTATGGAAGAATTGCCAAAACGTAGAGTTATAGCGGCGACTAAGGTAGGTTGGGATAGTGATAATACCTTTGTTTTGCCTAACCAGGTGATTGGAGGGAAAGATGTTGTGTTTCAATCTGAGATTCCCGGTGAAAATGAATTTAAAACTAAAGGGTCATTAGAGGGCTGGCAGAAGAATATTGGGAAATTATCTCATGGTAATATTCCATGCATGATATCTATTTGTATGGCATTAGCAGGGCCACTATTGAAAAAAGTAAATCGTAAGCAGGGGGGTGGTATCCATTGGGTTGGAGACTCATCAAGTGGTAAAAGTACGGTGGTTGAGATTGCTGCTAGTATATGGGGGTCATCAGATATTATTCAATCTTGGAATGCAACTTCCAATGGTTTAGAGGGCGTTCTTGCGATGCGTAATGATATTTGTCTGTTTTTGGATGAGATTGATGAAGCGTCCCCTCAGGAGGTAGGTAAAATTGTTTATATGATAACAAATGGACATGGTAAACGACGAGCTGGACGTACAGGTAATGCTCGTGACATTCAACGTTGGCGTACTATGACCATATCAACTGGAGAACGAACGCTATCTAGCATAATGAATGATATTGGTAAGCAGCCCAATTCAGGTCAATTAGTTCGGCTTCTTAATATTCCTGCAGGATTTGATCATGGTGTATTTAGCAATTTACATGGTTTTCCAGATGGACGTAGTTTAGCAGATCATTTCAAAGCATTATGTGAGCAGGATTATGGACATATTGGCCCTGCTTTTATTCATTTTTTAATAAAAGAGAAACGAGATTTGCCAGGAGCATTGTCTGGATTAGTCGAAGCATTTTGTAAAGAGGGTATATTCTCCAAGCTGGAAAGTCGAGCTGCGGGCACACTTTTAGTAGGTGCTATGGCAGGAGAGTTGGCTATTGAGTATGGTTTATTGCCATGGAGTAAAGGAGATGCATTAAGTGCCATGAAAGTAGCTTTTAATAAGTGGCGAGAGGCTCAAGGTAGCAGGCAGAGTGAACACACGTGTATCGTAGAAAATATTAGTAGCTTTATCGTTAAACAGGATATTAGATTTTCGCTGTATAGGGATGGGAAAGATATTTCTACGGTCAATAACCGTGCTGGTTGGTATGAGGAGAAAAATGGGGAGCGGGTATATATGTTTTTGCCTGAAGCTCTAGAGGAAGCAGCTGGTAAGTTTGATCGAAATCGGGTTGTGAGGGCTGTGCGCGAGGCTGGATGGCTTGTAGATCATGATGACGGTCGATACACTAAAAGAACTCGTACACCAATGGGCTCAAAAGGTCTTTATTATATTCGTGTGCGAGATCAAGACTAAGTCCTAGGACGAAAGAATAGGTTTTGTTCCCATTACTTAGGAGTATGAGAACAGGCTGGGAACGTTATAGGTCACGCTAATATTAGGTGCTCTCATTGTTCCCGCTGTTCTCATATGGGAATATGAATAAAAATATAAAAGGAGATAAAATGAATCAACGTACTGAAACTGGTCAATTCCCACTTGGAAAAAGCGGTAACCCATCGGGGCGGCCCAGTAGTGAGAACGCTGTGATACGCAAACAACTTGCAGCACATTCTGATGAGGTCGTTCAGGTCATAATGAGTGCGGCTCTGGGGGGCGACTTACAGGCCTGTAAGATGATATTAGACCGTATTAGCCCGCCATTGAAAGCTCAGGCAGCAGCCATCTCAGTGAGCTTACCTGCTGAGTTTCGTATGGACCAAGTTGCACAAAGTTTTATAACAGCAGCAGCTGAAGGTTCATTAGCACCAGATGTTGCAGTTCAAATGGTCACAGCCGTAGGCCATTTAGCCCGTATTGTCGAAGTTACTGAATTGAGTGACCGTTTAGAGGTTCTAGAACGATGTGTAAAGAAGAAATAAGTATGAGGATTAAATCTATGGTTTACCAACAACTCACGCCCCCACAACGCCTTATAGCTATTTTTGAGGCCTTAGGGCGCAATGATGATAATGAGGTTCGTCAACTTTTTCAAACTTGTCCTAGGAAGTTGTACAGCTCTTCAGATCCAGTTTTTACTGATCGTTATCAATTAATTTTAGATATGGCATTATCCATAGAGTATGAGCTATTACAATTGACTCTGCAGTTTATACTTTCTAGTCAGTGTGATGATGGAAGGGGGCAGGAATTTTTGGATAAAATGGGTGAATTAAATGGGGAATGGAGGGTTTATTTGAGAGAAAATGGTATTAGTCAAAAAAGTATATTTTCTATATTACCTAGAAACTCGATGGTGACTTCACTTATAGAAGATCTGTATGAGCATAAATCATATTAGAAAGCTGTTAGGCACAATCAGATAAGCTAATACTCAAACTAAATTAAGCTTGGGGAGCAATTTATAATTATTTTGCTTAAATATAATAAAAAATTTCATGGGTCTATGATAAGCTAGCTTTGAAAAAAATATTCATTTTACACCGGTTACCTATATGACAACACATTCACATTTTGACACACCTTGGAAACTGATTTTAGAGCGTTACCTTCAATCTGTCTTCGATTTTTTATTCCCTGAAGTTGCAGAGCAAATTGATTGGAGTCACCCCTATCGGTGCTTAGACAAAGAATTATTAGCTCTTCAGAGGAAAGCTAAAGTGGGTACTAGACTAGCAGATAAACTGGTCGAAGTGCTTAGAAAAGACGGTGAAAAAGCTTTTGTTCTGATCCATTTAGAAATACAAGGTGCTCAAGATAAAGATTTTGCTGAAAGGATGTATCGTTATTATTATCGTATTGATGATCGTCATCAGAAACCTCTAATGAGTGTAGCGATTTTGACAGACAAAAATCCAACATGGCGCCCTAATCAGTATTCTAAAAAACTATGGGGTTGTGAATTAACCTTAACCTATCCCATTATTAAGCTTATTGATTTTGAAGCTGATTTGGAAAGGTTAGCGCAAAGCCGAAATCCTATTGCAAAAGTGATAGAAGCACACTTAGCGGCATTAAGAACCCAAACAAACACGCAGCTTAGGTTTGAAAACAAACTAAGATTGGTTAAGAATTTGTATCATTTAGGGTATACTAAGACTGAGGTCTTGGATTTGTATACTTTTATAGATTATGCCTTAAACTTAGAGCCAGATTTGGAAAAACAATTTATGATTAATATGACACAATATGAAGAAGAGGTGGTTATGCAACATTATATAACTTCAGCTGAGAGAATAGGTATCGAAAAAGGTATTGAAACAGGTGAGCGTAAGATATTGAAAATCCTACTAGAGCAAAAATTTGGTCACTTAGCTCAGAATGTTATTGAGAAAGTAGATCAGGCAAATGAGCTTGAACTTGAAAAGATACTTATTGCTTCTTTGAAGACAAACAATATACAAGAAATTTTTTAAAAGGACTAGCAGATCTTTTATAGGTTATTATGGCTGAAAATCAAATAATGACAGGAGGATGCTTCTGTGGAAATATAAGATATCATATTTCTGATGAAGTAATAAAAAGAGGGGTTTGTCATTGCCGTTCTTGTCAGCATTTAACGGGAGGCTCCTCTTGGCCGTTTATAGTTGTAAAAAGTGACTGTCTTAATATTTCAGGAGACTTAAAAGAATTCACCAGAAAGGGTGCAAATGGGCAAGTTCATCTTGGATTTTGCCCTAATTGTGGTTCTACATTATTTGCTAGGCCTGAAATTTGGCCTCATATTCGGACCGTTTCTGCCAGTAGCTTAGATAATGCAGAATGTTTTTTACCAGACATGCATGTGTGGATTGAAGATGCCCAAGCTTGGGTTTTATTTGATCCAGATATACCTCAATTCAAGCATAATCCAGAAAAGAAGTAATCAATATATTTATTCTGTTATAAACAACCAATGTCTATTTTACTAGGATATATTGTTAGTGATCAAAGCGACATCATTTTTAAGCCAATCGGGAGCATTGGTTGCTTGATTAATCTCTGCTTGATCCATCCAGTAGTATTCTGGAACTTCACGTTTACAAGGAATTACATTGAGTACTGTTGTGTTCAGCACACAATGAAAAATGGTAGCAATAACCTGATTCCCGTGGCCATCTACAAAATAGCTGCTTGATACATAGTGAAGAGGATCAAGCAATATGAGTCCGACTTCTTCGAGTATCTCTCTTTTAACAGCATTTCTTAATAGATCAAAATGATGAAGCTCATCTTGTTCGTCAATTTTTCCACCTGGAAAAGCGAGAAGCCCCCCAGCATCCTTACCTACTGGTCTTTTAATAATTAAAAATTTCCCATCATGTTCAATACCACATTGAACTACTATTAAATAGTTTTTAACTTTAGCTCGTTCAGCTGTGATATTTTTTTCCATTCTTAAACAATCAAATGCCAACCCACTGACATGATGATATTTGCTTTTGGTTATGGTAAAATAGCCTGCTGCTTTATAAAAATCGACAGCATTTAACGTGGCATCTAAGTACAACATTCCAATTTTATGTTTTTTGGCTATCCCTTCGAGATGATTTAAAATCTGCAATCCGATCTTTTTACGCTGAAAATTTGGACTCACAAAAATCCCGCCTATTTCACCCGTATCCCGATCTAAAAATCCACTTCCAGCAATAGCACCATCTTCTTCAGCGATATACCAGTCTAGTTTCTGAATAACTATATCAAAGTTATTAGGTTTAGGCGTTGAAGCCCAGGTATCAATCTCAAGTTTTGTATAATATTTTTGGGTTATGCCTAAAATGGCAGCCGTTCTAACTGCCCATAGAGCTGCTATATCTTCAGAGGTTGCTCTACGTGTATTAATTGCCATTCTAAATTTTTCCTATTATTTTATTGATTGCTCATGCTAATTACTGTTTACTTTTCTAGCTCATTGATTAAGTAGTATAATTTAATTAGGGCTTCATTTCGTGCTCTAAAGCTTGCAAAAGTATCACATTTTTTATCATCTGTAATATGACTTGCGAATGTGATTGTTCGACCATTTTTTTCAATAAATCCGACGAACCAACCGTGCTGCAAATCTGTTTTTTTACCGTTTTTATCTAATTGTCTGCCGTTGCCAGTTTTGCCGTATAGTTTCCAGCCGCCAGGCAATTCTTGTAGAAATATAATTTTTTTGGTCATATCATAAGCTTTATCGCTTATTGGGAGCTTATGATCTATAAATTTTTGTAAAAACTCTGTTTGCTCTAGAGGTGAAATTTTCAGTGAACCTGAAACCCACGCATTAGTTAGTGCATTTTCGCCCTTAATCTCTTTGTTCCCATAGTTAAACTTTTTGATATAACTTTGAAATTTTTCTATTCCAAGTTTTTGAGTTAATACTTGTGAGTACCAAAGGCAGCTATCCCTCATCCATGTTCTTGGAGTATGGGGTCCTTGACATACGTTTATAAAATAATCATATTCCTTTTTACATGGAAAGGAAGGATTGTCTTCATTTTGCAAGATGCCAGAATCAAAACCGATCATGCTAAGGGGGATTTTGAAACTAGATTCAGGTGCATACCGTGTTGCACAGTCAGTGCCTTCTTGTTTGATGACCGTATTATTTTCTTTAGCTAAAAAGCAATTTGTACTGGCGATAGTAGCCGTATTAAATAATAATCCAAAGCTTAAAAATAGAATCGTTTTTTTCATATTGGCCTCAAAATAGTGTTAATGTGTTAGTTGGGGTACATTTTTTTATGTAAGCCTTTTTCTTAAAAATATACAGCTTGAATCTTGAATATAGCCTGGACGCTCAAAATCACTTCCATATCCTAAATTTTCATAAAATCGTTGAGCTCCCTGAAAACTCATCGTTGCCACAGTCGCCATTGTACAACCTACCTCACGACCATAATGATGTACTTGTTCCATTAACTTCTGACCTAAACCTTGTTTTCGGTGTTCTGGATGTACCCAAAGTTGATCAGTATAAATAGAACCAAATACGACAGATCCATTGCAGCCGGCTATGATTTCACCTTTATCATTTTTAATAAAAAATGCAAAAGAATAAGCGGCTCCAAAACTGGGCGTTTCTTCATTTATTTTTTGTGTTAGAAAATCGATATCCTGGCTATTGGGAGTAATAGTTTTTTCAATTTTAATCAAAGATTTTCTCCAAATTTTGCAAAGACTTTAAATGGGTCATTTTGTCATGTCATCAATTTCTTTTTTGTTAAGTCGATAAACAGTCCAATCAGACATAGGTTCTGCCCCTAATTGCAGATAAAAATCGATAGAAGGTTTGTTCCAATCTAGACACCACCATTCCACTCTGCCACAATCACGTTCTTTTGCAAGCATACAAATATTTTTTAGGAGCGCTTTTCCGTATCCTCGCCCCCTATAAGTATCGTGAACGTAAATATCTTCTATATAAATTCCATATTTACACAAAAAAGTCGAGTAATTATGAAAAAATAGGGCAAAGCCTGCAGGCTTATCATCAACCTCAAGGATTAGCACTTCTGCTTTAGGATTATGACAGAAGAGAGTTTTATCAATATCATCTACTGTGGCGACTACTTGGTCTTCGAGATTTTCATATGCAGCTAATTCTTTAATGAAAGTTAAAATAATTTGATTATCTGATGGGTTAGCTTTTCTAATTTTATATTTCATATTGCTTTCTCGTTTTAATTTTGTGTAAACTATACTACTTATCTCATTCAGAAATAATGGGTCATCTAATCTTTAAGCTGTTTCATTTTGTCTAATCTTTCTGACATAAGTTTTATGCACCAAGGATTAGCATGTAGATCTTGGTAGGCAAGGGCAGCATAGATTTTTGCTTTAGTAAGATAAATTTCAGCTAATTCTTCGTAAACGACTCCACGGCTAAGTTGCAGTAACTCGATAGGAAATTCACCTTTTTTATTTAGTTCTTCATATTCTTCGAGCAAGGCAACTTGCATGTTAAGAGCTTCATCTAGGCGATTAAGTGATCGTAAAGCACGAGCAATGCCCCATTTGGAACCTCGAACGATAATAGCATCTTTTCTTTCTTCTCCAAATTTTTTAGATTGTTCAAAGGCAGAATAGGCTTGTTGATACTGTTCTGATTCAATATAATTTTGAGCCAGGTTATTATAGAGCGCACCCAGCCATGCTTGCCCACGTTTATCTTCTGTTTTTTCGGCCAGTTCAATTGCTATTTTATTCCATTTTATTTTGTCATTGAACTTATTTTCAATAATAGCGACCATATGGGCAGCATTAATTGTATGAAAGTCAAAATTGCATTTTTTACTTAATTCATAAGATTGCTTAAATAATGGTAATGCTGCATTCAGGTTATCAGCCTGATGAAAAACACGTCCACGTTCAAGTAAAACCCTTACCCGAGCAAGTTCATATTCTGGTGTAAGACCTGCCTCTGCGGTATCAAGAGTTTTATGAGCTAAGTCGAATTTTTGTTGCATAGCTTGTGCTAGGGCAATTTGGGATAATTTTTGTAAATAGATAGATTTGTTTTCTAAAGAATTCGCTTGAGGGAGCAGGGCAGACATATTTTTTTCAATATCTACTGGATCTCCGATAAATAGATCATCAAATTGCTCAAGTTGTGCATTATTATATGATTTCGACATGATTAGTGTTCCTGTGTCTTCTTGATTGCATTTGTCTGCTAAAACAGCGGTATTAAATAATAATCCAAAGGTTAAAAATAGAATCGTTTTTTTCATATTGACCTCAAAATAGTGCTAACTCGTTCAATAATGGATGCTGCAGGGACAAGCACGCATTCATAACCAAATTTAGAGTAAGTATCTAAGTGTATTTGTTCAAATTTTAAAGATTCTTCAAAACTTATTTTTCTGGCATCCGTGTTTGTGATAAAGCCTAAATTCTCAAGAAAGAAGACGCGTTTTTCGTAAATATTATTTTTCTGGATTCGTTCGATTTCATTCATCAGAACGGCAGACGGCTCAAAACCAAGGTATACAGCCAGGGCATAGGTACAAATGGGTGAACGATCATAAAATTGAATTTTTGACGGTAAGTTATCGGCTTCAATTTGTCGTTTTTTTTGTAACTCGATAATATTGTCAATAAAATTGGGTTTTAGCCACGGTTGTTCTTCACCTAATGTTTGCTCGGCAGCAATAATGTCAGTTGCTGCCTCAGGAATGACAAAGTATCCTTGGGTTTTTAGAGCCACGATGATGGAGGTTTTGCCACAGCCAGGAGTGCCGGTTATTATATATCGTTTCATTTTTTTAAAATTTGTAATGCAATACCAGAATAATATTGATGAAAATCTTTGATTGAGATGTGGCGTATGTAATCTTCATCATGTTTATACCAAGGATCTAAATAAGTAAAAAAGTTTTTATTTTGTTCAAGCAAGACAATCCAATGGAGCTCATTGGGATCAAGATCAAATGCTTCTTCTGGTCCTGTCATCATAACCATAATAGGTGCATGAGTTAGGCAGTCTTCCCATTCGTTCTCGAGAAAATGCATACGAAATGCTAAGTTAGATTGTATGACAAATTTAAATAAATCTTCCGGATAAAGGCCGATCAGAGGATCATTAATCCCATACCCTGTGCAGTTTCGATTGGTTTCACTAGGGGGTAGGGTAAGATTCAGTTGATTGCAAAGCGATTTCCAATCTGGAAGAGGTATAAAATTGGCAGCTTTGAGGAGCATCATTAAAGAGGCAACACCGCAGCCTGCTTCAGGATGATAATCCTGTTCATTTTGACTAATGAAAAAAGGATGTGTTTTTGCTTTCATTACTTATCCTCGGGCGATATTCGATATAAAATATGCATTGATAATGGATGATTGGGTTCGAGTTTAGGATGTCCAAAATCGCCTTCAAAATCTCGTGTCATACCAATTTTTTCCATTACCCGAATAGAGGCCTTATTTTCACGCACGGTAAATGAAACAATTTCTTTGAGTCCTAATGTATTGAAGCCATAATCTAAGGCGGCTTTGGCACCTTCTGTGGCATATCCCTTACCCCAAAACTGAGAGCCCAAGCGCCAACCAATTTCTACAGCTGGTGTGAAGGAGCCTTCCCAGTCTGTATAGTTTAGGCCAATAAACCCCATACATTCGCCTGTTGCTTTAAGTTCTACAGCCCACAAGGTATAACCCTGTTTTATTTCTTGTTGATTCATTCTTGAAATGAAATCAATTATATACTCCATGCTATATGGGCCAGGTAAAAATTCAATAACTTTAGGATCTTGATTAATTTTAAAGTAAGCATTGGCATCTTCTGATTTCCAACTTCTTAAAATAAGCCGTTCTGTTTCAATAATTGTCATCATTATCCTATTATTAGCTATTAATTTGCCATCTAAATAAAATATCAGGGCAGTTTTCTTCATTTTCAGAGCCGTCTCGGAATAGGATAGCTTTAAAACCATGGCGTTCATAGAAACGTTTAGCTATCAGATTTTCCTGAAAGGTATATAATTGAATAGGGGAGCCTAAGGTTTTTTTGGCCAATTCAATTAATGCACTACCAATGCCCTGGCTAATTTCTGTAGGTAATATATAAAGCTGCTCAACCCATCCTAGATTTTGCTCTGTTAATAGAGCCATCATCCCCAGAATTTGGCCATTTCTTTCTGCAACCGTTACTTGACCTGTAGGAATGAGAGTATCCCGAACCCAGTTTCGAATATTAGCATCAGTATGGGCTAAAGGAGCATAAGCTAATAATTTTTTACGGGATTCTAAATATATATCCGCAATAGTTATGCTATCCAATAGGGTGGCTTCACGTAAAAAAAAAGTATTTTTCATAATCTTAAATCTTTAAAAAACATGAATTAATAAATCAGCTACAAAGTGACTCAACATAGAAGCCATTAAGCCATATCTCCAATATAATAATCCAAATACAACCCCGGCTAGTCCATTTAGAGTTAATACTCTTAAAATGTCCCAGCTATGAGGCGTTTCTAAAATTTTATAAAGTGCAGGTAAATGACCTAATCCAAATATTAAGGAACAAAATAGGATTGAAGCAATAATACATTTTGATTTTTTAATTTTTGAAAATTTTTGTAATAAAAAAGCAAATAAAGAAACTAAAAATAATCTTAACAAAATTTCTTCATTAACTGCTCCATAAATTGAGGCTAGCATTCCTTGCCATGCTTCAACATTAATGAGTTGCTTAGTTAACAAATATGAGCTTGTTGTAAATATAAATTTATCTGAAAACTTAAGTACTAATCCTAAAGCTATTCCCGATGTAATTGAAGGAATAATAAATTTATCGGATGGAATGATTTTAAAACCCAGTTTTTTGCTGAGTTTTAGTCCAAAAAATATGGCTAATCCAAATAAAAATGCGCTTTGAATGAGTGCCGCAATAATTATATTCGGTGTGATAGCTATTTTCCCTAGTGCTGCAGCATAAGGTAAGACTGAAACAGATCCCAAAATAGAAATTAGCCATAATATGTAAAACTTTTTATCTTTCAAAATATCAAGCATTATAAAAGTCCTCGTTATATTTTATGAGTTGTTTAGCTCTATCATATTTTTATCAAAATCATAGAAAAAGACTTGTAATATACCCGCTGAAGATTGCTCAGGTTCTGCAATGAGAGAGATATTATGATCTTGTAATTTTTTTAAAATAATTGCCATCTGAGATTCTGTGATAGAAATTGCAAAATGGGGTTGTACCGTTTCATTGAGGGGATGGACTTGTGGCTGAGCGGCTTGTTCATATAACATAAGATGCAACTCAAAATCCCCCAAACTATACCAGATCCCCTTAATCAAAAAGGGTGGTCGATCTATCTCTTGGAATCCTAAAATATCACTGTAAAAAGATCGTGCTTTTTCTAAATTAGTCACTAAAAGTGCAATATGGCTTAAATGTGCTTTCATTGATTTTATCCTCGCAAGATATTTTATTAGCCCTACTTTTTAATGTTATTAAACTATCTTTTTTCTGCAAGCCTGTTAAGCAGGTCAGGAACAGGTAAAGATCACTCAGATTAGTATATCGTTAAGTAAGATTTAAAAATTTGGTTACCCCTGTGGTTACCCCCAAAAATATTTTCCTTAAAATCCATCTAACCTTAAAACTATAACTCATTGATATATATGGTGCCCCGGGCAGGAATCGAACCTGCGACCTGCCCCTTAGGAGGGGGCCGCGCTATCCACTGTGCCACCGGGGCATAAAATTTAGAAGCAGTATTCGTAGATTGCTGTAATACCTAAGGATATACACACAAGGATGGATAAAAAGGCGAGGATAGGGAGTCCAAATATATAGTAAGGAGAGAGATCAAGGACGGGCCTTGCGTTATCTATTTGACTTTCTTGCATAGTATGATTCTCTTTGTTTATGAAATATAAGCTAGTTTACAGGTAAAACGACTTATTTTCAATTTTTTGCTACTCTTTTAATAGAGCGCATAAAAAAGAGGTCACCATGAAAGTATCTGCAATGCCGTCAAATAATGGAAAGGATTTAGTTATTGCTGTGCAGGGTCGTTTTGATTTTAGTTCTTTGCAGCTTTTTAGGGGGGCCTATGAAAATCCTAAGAAGCAGCCTAAGACCTATATTATCGATTTGCAAGAAGCTGATTACCTAGATAGCTCAGCCTTAGGAATGTTATTAGCATTACGAGAGCATGCGATGCATTCGGGGGCGGAGATTAAGATTGTGAATTGTAATAAAGATGTTAAAAAAATATTCGTAATTACAAAATTAGATGAAATATTTGTGATTGAATAATAATTAAATTCGCAGTTCCCACTAAGTCAAAAAGTGAAATATTTGATGACAACATTGGGCTTCAATTTTTTTTCGTAAATTTTTTTTCGTAATCTTATCTAAAGCTTACAATTTCTATTGTATTGCGCAAAATAATAAATAATACCCTCTAAGCAAGACAGTTCAGATCAAATAACAAATCAATTATAAAATGTCATTTTGGAAGTTTATTTTCTAATAATTTGCTATTCTAACTAATAATGACTCTCGATATTATTTTTGAATCATAAAAGGGACTGTAGTAAAAAAATGAGTGAAGAAATTGAGCAAACCGATCATTTTGAAGAAATTGACAAAAGTGTGATTGAAGAATATACCCCTTTAGTGAAACGCATAGGGCATCATCTTATTTCAAAACTTCCAAGTAATGTACAGTTAGACGATTTAATTCAAGCAGGAATGATAGGCTTGATTGAGGCTGCACGCAAATTTGATGACTCCAAAGGTGCCAGTTTTGCTACGTATGCTGGTATTCGAATTAGGGGCTCTATGTTAGATGAAATCCGAAAGGGAGATTGGACTCCACGCTCTGTGCATCGTAATAATAGAATGGTCGCCAAAGCCACCCGAGAAGTAGAAAATCTGAAAGGGCGAGGGGCAAAAGTCAATGAGGTTGCTGAAAAATTAGGGATACCTCTAGAAGAGTACTATGCTTTTATCTCTGATAACAATAGTACACGAATGTGTGCGTTTGAAGATTTAGGCTTAAGTGAAGCTATTTTCACCAATACCCATCCCTCCATGCTCAATCCTATAGAAGGCGTACAGCAGGCTGATTTTACAGCAAGCTTATCTGCTGAGCTGGCCAAATTGCCAGATAGGGAAAAGCTAGTGGTAGCGCTGTATTACGATGAAGAGCTCAATTTGCGAGAAGTAGGCCAAATTTTAGGCGTGAGTGAATCTAGAGTAAGCCAAATACATAGCCAAGCAATGATGCGCTTGCAAGGGCGCATGAAAGCTTGGAAAAATTAGATTGAATTTTTTAAATTCATTATTTTTAAAACGATATTTTCAATGGCCCCTGATATGGAACCAGATATACTTGCAGATAATTTATCTTTTAAGCTGACTTTAATGACAAAGCTAATTTTATACATTTTATAGTAGGGATATTTCTCTAAGATATAATCATCACTGGTTTGAAGCTCATCAACCAGGTTTAAACTTTTTGCTTTTTCACCAGACCAATGTTCACCTGTTGCGACCTGTTCTATATCGACTTGGGGGCGATATTTTTCAATAAATTCTTTAAAGTGTACGTGTGTTTGCGTTAATTCTTCTTTAAATTTTTCACGTGCTTCGTCATTATTTTCTCCAAACATCGTGAGTGTGCGCTTATACTGACCTGCAGTATGTTGTTCAATCTCGATATTATGTTTTTTTAATAATTCATAAAAATTGGGAATAATAGCAACTACACCAATAGAGCCCACTATAGCAAAAGGCGCACAAATAATTTTATTAGCCACACAAGCCATTAAATAGCCACCACTGGCTGCTATTTTATCGATAGCAATAGTAAGTGGGATATTACGCTCTCTAAATCGTGCGAGTTGTGATGCCGCTAATCCGTAATGAGGAACAAAGCCACCACCGCTTTCTAATATCAGTAACACTTCATCCTGAGCAGAAGCAATGTTCAGGATAGCGGTGATGGTTTCTCTTAGTTCATTCACCTGAGAAGCTTTGATATCACCATCAAAATTTAAAACAAATAGCCTCGGGAGCTCTGCTTGGTTTTCTTGTGCTGATTTTGATTTTTTTCGTGCTTTTATTTTGGCTTTCAATTCGCTTTTAGAGAGTATCTCACTGTCTAAAAGTTCAGTAATATCATCTAAGCGATCATTGATATTATCGATCATAAATGTGCCATCTTGAGCCTGAGATTTAGATCGTATCACTATAACAATAACAGCTAGAACAGTTAGTACTGTGAATATAAAAAAAGTAAGAGATTTAGCGAAGAATAATGCATATTGCATGAAAAAATCAATCATAAATATAGTGCCTTCAGTTATTGCATGTTTATTGTAAAGATAAAGTATCTTTAATGTGTTGAATTAATTTAGATTCGGATTCTTTGGTGTAATCCTTGTCTATTACCTTGGTTATCAATTTAGCAACATGCTTAGAGATATGTTTATTGAGATCACCATAAAAACGAGAGGGACAAATTAACATTAAAGCATCCAGCCCCTCTGTTTTGCGTTTGTCATCTAAGAAGAGCGCCAATTCTTGTGCAAATTTAACCCGTTCATTATCATGCGGATCGGTTTGTTGTGAAAAAGCGCTTTTGGGAAGTCCTTTATTAGAATAGCGTCCGGCTTGATCAGAGACTAGCTCAGAATCTTTTGCTCGACTTTGTAGATGCTCAAAGCGTTCTACAAAAGTAAGTGCAATATGTTCTAAATTAGTAGGACAGAGATTTTTGTTTAGTGCAGTATATAACTTTGCCTCGCTGCCATTTGCGACTAAAATCCAGGTTGTGCTTGAATGTCCAGAATTATCATTGGTTGGGTACATATACTATTATCGCTCCATTTTTTAGCACGTTATCAGATATAAAGTTACATCACTTTTGAAATTATATCACTTTTTGTAGTATACTGAAGTATTTAAGATGGAATTTAAATATGGATATTACCTTACTCACAAGTACAATTCGTCACCTCACCAGACCTAGGGTTGGCATTTTAGCTGCAGATGAAAGCATGCCCACTATTACTAAACGCTTTAAAGCGGTAGGAATTGATTCAACGCAAGAAAATAGAAGAGCATATAGAGAACTTTTGTTTACTACTCCTGGATTAGGGGAGTTTATTTCAGGCTGTATTTTATTTGAAGAAACATTAGAGCAAAGTACTACTCAAGGTGAGTTATTCACCAAAGTATTGTCGGATCAAAATATTTATATAGGTATTAAAGTCGATAAAGGATTGGTCCCCTTTGTAATGACAGAGAATGCAGATAATACAGAGCAAGTCACAGAAGGGTTAGATGGTCTAAGAGATAGACTAATAGCTTATAAAAAGCAAGGGGCTTCTTTTGCCAAATGGCGTGCCGTCTTTTCAATATCAAATACTAAACCCTCTAAGTTGCTCATAAAAACAAACGTAGTGCTTTTGGCGCGCTATGCCGCTTTATGCCAAGAGCAAGGCTTGGTACCTATTGTTGAGCCCGAAATCTTAATGGATGGAGCGCATACGCTCGAATATTGTGCGCAAGTTACAGAATCTGTCTTAGAAACTTTGTTTCATGCATTACATAAACATAGTGTTGCACTAGAATGTATGATTTTAAAACCCAGTATGGTTATCCCCGGGAAAATATGTACTGAGCATGCAAACTCAGAACAAATAGCTCAAATGACATTGAAAATTTTTAAACGCACTGTGCCAGTAGCAGTCCCGAGTATTAATTTTTTATCAGGTGGGCAGACTCCTGAAGAAGCAACGGCTAATTTACGTGCCTTAAAAAATGGATATACCCCTTGGAATGTAAGTTTCTCATTTGGAAGGGCGTTGCAAGATCCTTGTTTAAAATTGTGGTCTGGACGGCTTGAGAATGTAGCAGCGGCTCAGAAGGTGCTTTTAGAAAGGGCAAAGTTAAATAGTTTATAATCTTATACCATTATCAATAATATATGGACTTATACTTAAAATGGCAAAATCAAAAATAATACCTATTTTCATGGGGGCGATCCTAATTGCTCCGCTTTCAGGTTTTTGCGCTACCACACCTGTTACTGAATCTAATGCATCCCAAAATACCCAAAAGGCTGCTAAAACAAATGATCCGCAAGCGCAATTTACATTAGCAAAAATGTATCTTGAAGGGGATGGGGTTGAAAAAAATCATACAAAGGCATTTGAATTGTTTTTTAAAGCTGCCCAACAAGGTCATGTAGAAGCAATATATAATGTTGGGTTAGGGTATGCTTCGGGTTTAGGAGTGGTTTCTTCTGATTCGGCAGCTTTTCAATGGTTTCAAAAAGCAGCCGATAAAGGGCATGTAGGAGCTATGTATAATTTAGGGATAAATTATATGAATGGCCAAGGCACCAAACAAGATTATTATCAGGGCAATAGGTGGTTTACAAAAGCAATTGACGTAGCAGATTATGCCCCAGCAAAATATGCCCTAGGATTAAGTTACTCCGCAGGGTTAGGTGTACCCAAAAATATGGCTACGGCTATGAAGTTTTTTACGCAAGCCGCAGATGCAAATGATCCTTCTGCTTTAATTATTTTAGGAGATGCTTACTTTTCAGGAGTTGGTGTTGATAAAAATATTTCAAAAGCAATAGAAAATTATACTAAAGCAGCGAATTTGAATTCTGAAAAAGCAATGTTACTATTGGCTCATCTTTATAGAGATGGGGCTCAAGTTCCTCCAAATAATGTCACCTATCTTCAATGGGTTCAAAAGGCTGTTGCCCGTAATAATTTAGAAGCTATTACTGAATTAGCAACTTTATATCGCACAGGTAAAGGGGTAGAAAAAAACTCTCATAAATCCTTAGAGCTGATTCAAAAAGGGATAGCAGCACATTACCCTGGGGCTTATTATCAAATGGGAGTCCATATTGAAGAGGGAGTGACAGATAAAGCGGATCCGGTTGGAGCCAGAATTTGGTTTGAAAAAGCAGCTTCGCAAAATTATGGCCCTGCAAATTATCATCTAGGGATGGCTTCTTATAAAGGAATTGCCACAGATAAAAATGAGCAAAGGGCTTTAAAATGGTTTCAATTAGGTGCAAAAAATAAAGATCCTGATTCTTTATTTTTTATGGGTGAGGTATATCGAAAAGGGTTAATGAAAGAAAAACCAGATGCTGCCAAAGCGCTTCAAAATTATCAAGAAGCGGCTAATGCAAATCATCCACCTTCAATGTATGCTTTAGGGGTATCTTATAATGAGGGAATTGGAGTAGATAAAAATCCTAAATTGGCATATGACTTGATCAGCCGAGCAGCAGATAGAGGGTATGCCCCTGCTCAAGCTATGATGGGTGATTTTTTAACCCAAGGTTTTACCATGACTCCTAATCCAAAAGAAGCCTTAAAATGGTACCAAAAAGCAGCAAATAATGCTGATGCACAAGCTCAATATAAAGTAGGGCTACAAGCGCTTGCTGCTGGAAATACGCCTCAAAATAATAAAATCGCTTTTCAGTGGTTTAGTTTGGCGGCCAACCAAGGTAATGTTCCAGCACAGTATCAGTTAGGGGAATTTTATCGTATAGGCAAAGGCGGCATTCAAGATGATAAATTAGCAGTATCATGGTATACTAAAGCCGCATTAGCAGGAGATAAATACGCCCAGTACCAATTAGGGCTCAGTTATTTATCAGGAAAAGGAGTAGCAATGGATAGAATCAGAGCTTATGCTTGGTTAGACATTGCAGCGACTAATTCTACGGATCAAAATATACTTAATAGTAGAGATAAAGTTTTGGATCTTTTACAAAAAAGTCAGTTAGATACTGCTAATACAATGATCCAAGAAATTAAAAAATCTTTACTGAATTAATAAAGAAAGAAGGTATGATAATGGCCCAAACAATAGATGACATTACAATAGAGTATAAAGAAGGTGAGACGATTATTGTAAAGGAGCTTGCTAAAGAAATCCTGACAAGGGGCGCCTGGACAACAATCATGTTTGAATACCAAGATTGGATTGCTAAAAATGATGCTTTTGGGCCTAAAAAATACAGCATTCGTAGATATCAAAAAAGAGATGGTGAGTATCGTGCCAAGTCTAAATTCAATATTACGAATGCTGAGCAAGCTAAAAAAATCATCCAAATTTTAAATAAATGGATTGAGCCGCCAGTTAATGAGTGACAATAACTCTAGTATAACCAGGTCTGACAAATTCTTGATTTAGCCAGCGCGCATCTTCTGTAAATAGTCGTACACAACCATGGCTTGCATTTTTTCCGGGGACAGATGTTGAGCCATGTAGCGCATATCCTTTAAAAAAGTGCATGCAATAGGGCATCGGTGCTCCCCCATTAGGTCTAGGGTAAACACTTGATTTACAACCAGCACCTTGACTACTATATACCGTAAATGCACCTGTTACGGTTTTACAGCCTCTTTTAATATCCGGGCAGTAAGCTTTGCCCCCAGAAGCGGGTCCCCATCGTACTAAATTTCCTGCAGTATTATACGCGCCCCACGCTAGCTTATTTTGATCAACTCTAATCAAGTTTTGCGAAGAAGGGGGTATATGCAATGGAAAGGGGCTAATATCCATTATAGATACACTTTCAAGATCATTAGGGATGGCAATGACCAGCCCTGGGCTAAGACCGATATTCATTCTATTGAGTCTGAGAACTAGTTCGCGTTCAGACTCATCGGGGAATAAAGTAGACCAACTTTCCCCGCGTTTCACTTTATAGCATTCAAAGCCAGGATTATTACAAATTTTTTGTCCATATAGAGCAAAGCTCGTAGAGCTGAGGGTTAAAGAAACAAAAGAGATCATTCCTATTATAATTAATTGTATATTTTTCATCTTATCCTCACCATATGTTCAGTGTTTTTATTAATATATTACGTATTGTAACTTATCTGAGACCATTAGAGATAGAATAAGTTCTACAGATAAATTAAATTTTTAATTTAATCTTGTATGTTTGTTTAATATCTGATTAAATAAGCACTTATCCTTTTAAAATAGGCCGAATGAGTAAATGCACAAAATGAAACACAATAAAAATAAACTGTGGGTTGAAATCGAGGCTAATAAATATACAGATGGTATAACCGTATTTAGAGGTCAAGTCTTAAAAGACGACCTTATAGCTTGGGCTGCTGGGGATTTATCAGAGGGCGCTTTAAAGCTAGAAGAAACCTATTGGTATGCCAATGATACGATATGTTATTTAGGAAAAGGGGATTCAGCCAGTAGGCAGTATACTGGAGAAACCTATCTTAGAGTAGATACTATTATGACTATCTTAATTTTACGCGAAGAAAGTTTATTAGAAGGCGAAGAAGCTATCAAAGCAAATATTTTCCCGTTTCCAGGTCGCATTAAACTAAAAAAAGACATACCAGGAGTTTAATTAATGCTAAATTTTTTAAAGCCAGCAGCTTATATTGAACCTATACAAGATTCACAAGAAGTAGATGCGCAATATCATTATTGGCGTATCCGCATTTGTTTGTCTTTATTTTTTGGATATGCAGTATATTACATGACTCGTAAAAATTTTGCAGTCGTCATGCCATTGGTAGGTTTAGATTTAGGGTTTAGCAAATCTCAATTAGGATTAATATTGAGTTTGTTTTCTCTTTCTTATGGCGTAAATAAATTTATAGCGGGTATTATTTCTGATCGTTCCAATCCACGATATCTAATGGCATTTGGTCTGATTGCTACAGGCCTATTAAATATATTATTCGGTATGAGCTCTTCTTTTGGCTGGTTAGCTTTTTTTTGGATAGTCAATGGTTTTTTCCAAGCTTGTGGATGGCCTGCTTGTTGTAAATCTTTAACCTATTGGTTTAAACAGTCTAATAGAGGTTTTTGGTATAGTGTCTGTAGTACTTCACATAATGTGGGGAGCGCTTTTATTGCGCTTTTCGGACCCTTTATTGCTTTAACTTTTGGCTGGCGATTTGCGATGTTTATCCCTGCTGGGATTAGTATTGTGATGGGCTTAGTTTTAATCAACCGCCTTCGAGATGTGCCCCAAACCTTAGGTTTGCCTCCAGTGGATGAATATTTGAAAAATAATCCCAACATGAAAAAAACGCTTGATGAAACATCGCATTCATTTTTTACTATTAAAGAAATTTTATTTAACCAAGTTTTGAATAATAAATATGTTTGGATTTTTTCTTTATCTTATTTTTTTATTTATATTGTTCGTACTGCGGTCAATGATTGGAGTTCTTTTTATTTAATGGAAGTGAAGCACTTTCCAGATATATTAACAGCAGGCCAAGGTATTTTTTGGTTTGAGATAGGTGGACTCATTGGGATGTTAGCGGTAGGCTGGGGGTCGGATTATTTTTTTAAAGGGAATCGAGTGTCAATGATGGTTATTTCTGCCTTAGGTCTTATTATTTCGGTTATAGCATTATGGTGCTCTACTTCAAATTGGATGATTTTAGATTTGTTTTATTTAGGATGTATTGGTTTTTTTGTGTTTGGTCCTCAAATGATTATTGGCTTGGCAGCTGCTGAATTTGTAGATAAGCGTGCTGCAGCGGCTTCTAATGGTTTTGCTGGATTTTTAGGATATATTGGCGCTGCAGTAGCAGGGTGGCCGGTAGGGAAAATTATTGATATATGGAGTTGGGATGGTTATTATATCTCTATGATTGCTGCGTCTTTTATTATTTTCTTTATGTTATTACCATTATGGTCTATAAGTTGTGCTCAAGCCAGAGAAAAAGCTTTGGCTACGTAGTTGTTTAGGAACAGTATGAGTGTATTCAAAGGATTTGATCTTTTAAATCATATTAAATTAATACAATGGCACCTTTTAGGTGCTTTGGTATTGGGTTTTACGTTATCTAGCTTTTTTTCTCCGCTTATTTTATCTATTGCTGCTATTCCTATTTTGGGATGGCTATCCTATCAAGTTATTAAAAATAAATTAAATCAAGCTTTAAAGCTTAAAGTTGGATGGGCCAAGCAACACTTTGTTGAAAATGAAATTTTTTTAGCAGAACCTTTATTTGATCTTGTCAGTATAGATAATTTAAATATTAATCATCTAGATAACTTGCAAGATAATGCGACCAGTCGTATTGAGGCATTAAATACAGTTTTAGAAACGTTATCTAAAAAAAGTTGGCGTGAACATCCTTGGATTGTTGATGCTAAATTACATAAACAGAAAAATAACTATAAAATTAAATTAAACACTCAAAAACTTGACATTCAAAGTAAGCTAAGGATACTAGCAGATAATATTGCAAAAAATATAAAATGTAAAATTGTACATTTAAAACCTACCTTTACAGATGCTGGTCAATTAACCCCCTCATTACAACCTTTAGAATTAGAACGTTTAATGGCATTTATTAGTTTGCATGCAAATCAAGATCAAAAAGAATCATTAGCTAAAAACACAGAAATTATCAATATTTTTATTCAAGATTTAAGTTTAAAAAATTTGCAGTGTGCAAAATTTCTCTATAAAAATAATGAAGCTTCATCCTCTGGCAGTATTCCTTGGGGAGGGTATACCCGTTTTAGTGCTCACTTTATAGGATGGAAAAATTTAATACAAGGATGGATGCTTAAAGGCGAGAAGAAACAAGCCATGTTAGATTTATTGTCTGTTTTAGAAGGAACTTTGCAATTAACCCCGATAGAATTTAAAAAAAGAATACAGCTATTAAACGCGAATGAAAAGTTAAAAAAATTAATTCAAAAACATTTATTTTTACTCCTCGATGATCCTGCCCAGGTATTATTATTATCTGATAAAGATGCAGAAAAAATACATGCTTGGTTTGAAAAAAATGAACCAAATATTAAAGGCGCTCAAACTTTTATTGCAGCTGTTTTTGAAAGTGAAATAGTAGAGGAAGACGTCATTCTAGAAAACTTAGCGAATCATATTGAACTATTAGATTCTGCTGCTTTAATTTTTCATATTTCTAAAATCCAACCTGAATCTGCCTTTGCAGCGCGTGCAGAAATTTATTTTCAACACTATAAAGGAGATCATAGCTTAGCGCATTTTTTGCTCCGTTTTCTTCCTGCATCTGCTCATAGAGCACACCTATTACATCAGATATGTACGAAACGATTATATTGGTCAATAGAAGAAGCCCAAGCAGAGGCTTTAGATTTTGAATCATTTGTTGATGAGAAAAATACTAATTTATTTAATGCTCTTGAAAGCGGATGGAATTTTGATATATGTGCAGAAAAACATTCATACTATAGTCAATACACCGCGAATTTTGATGCTTTTTTACAAGCAGCAGCAGATCATGGATTTTGCAAGGAAAGCCTTGTAAGAACATATAAGAGTAAGCATGCCAAAGTTTAATTCGAAAGAAGCAATAGAAAAATTTTATGTTGTAATCAAAAAAGGTCAAAATAATCTATGTGCTGCCTATTTAATAGGGAATGTATTATGCTCCGATAACGCCTCTACCTTAGAAGAAGTAAAATTAAAAATACTATCAAAAGAAATTACAATTCAGGCTTTATGGCAATATATCGCTAATATCCCACCCAGTGCATTAATGTTAAAATCTAAAACAAACAAAGCAAGTTTGAATGCTTTTAAAAATTGGATTATTGGGGATATTGAATTACTAAAATCAATTGGAAAACAGAATTTAATTATACTAGGAATGACTGAGGCTAATTATACTAGAATAGTATTAATAGCCTTAATACAAGAGCATAGCGCACAAAACAATGAAGCATTTGTTGATTTTAATTATGCCTTAATTACCCAAGGATCCGCGGAGCATACTTATCTCTGTGTTAGACCAATCATCAATAAATGTCCTGAGCTTCCTATTGAGGCCATTAAATTATTGGGTCAGTCTACTCCAAAAATTGCTCAAGATATATTATATGATTTACCACCAACTCATCAAGATACGCCTGAAATAGCTGAATTTTTTTATACGCAGCACGAAGCATTACGACCAAAAATTATTTTAAAAAAAATAGCTTCTGCGCCAGTAAAATCACTATCTTTAATAGATAAATTTTATACCCTGTTATTCTGGCTATTAACTAAAATTAAATCAGGATTATATTATTTTTCTAAATCATCTCATTCTGATAAAGAAGCGCCTCTTGCTTGTGGAATTACTCCTAATCCAATTATTAAAATTGTCATAGAACCTGTAAAAAAAGAAACTTTAAATAAAGATGTCCCATCTGAAAACAGAACAGAAAATAGAACCTCTTCAAGGCACAATTGAACGCGTAACCTTCCATAGCGAAGATTCTGGTTTTTGTGTACTGAGAGTGCAAGTTAAAGGTCAGCGTGAACCAGTTACCGTTGTGGGCTCTACAATTGCCGTGCAAGCAGGTGAGTTTATTGAATGTACTGGTATTTGGATTAATAATAAACAATATGGATTACAGTTTAAAACAGATACTATAAAAGTTATTTTGCCTACCACAATCGAGGGTATGCACAAATACCTTGCTTCTGGAATGATTAAGGGAATAGGGGAAGGCTTTGCAAAACGTTTAATTAATCAATTTGGTGAGCATGTATTTTCGGTTATAGAAAATGAGCCCCATCGCTTATCTGAGGTACCTGGCTTAGGAAAAGCACGACAATCTAGTATTGTGCAAGCATGGGCTGATCAAAGGGTAATTCGAGAAATTATGGTTTTTTTGCAAAGTTATGGGGTAGGCACTTCTCGTGCAGTTCGCATTTTTAAAATGTATGGTCAAAAATCTATAGAGAGGGTTAAAGAAAACCCTTATCGTTTAGCGCAAGATATTTATGGGATTGGATTTAAAACGGCGGATGAATTAGCTCAAAAATTAGGCATACCACATGATTCTATTTTAAGAGCGAGTGCGGGAGTAGTATATTGTTTGCAAGATATTGCATCAAATGGGCATTGTGGCGCTGAAAAATTGAATTTAATAAAGCATGCGCAAGAAATTTTATCGGTTGATTCAGAATTAATTGAACTAGCAATACAAAAAGAGATAGCAAATCATCGAATAAAAATGATTTTTGAAAATGAGATGACCTATTATTTTCTTCATAGTTTATATTCTTCTGAATTAGGGATTGCAAAGCGTTGTCAGGCTTTATTAAAAGGCGGCACTTTATGGTCAAAATGGTCTGATAAAAAAATGGAAAAAGCCATTGAACAAGTCCAAGTGCAAACGAACTTAATTTTATCACCCTCCCAAGAAAAAGCAGTGATTGCAGCTATTAAAAATAAAATGATGATTATTACAGGGGGGCCAGGGGTTGGTAAAACCACTATTGTAAATAGTATTTTAAAAATAATAGCAAGCGTTAAAGCCAGAATATTATTGGCAGCGCCTACAGGGCGTGCTGCAAAACGACTCGCTGAATCAACCCAAATGGAAGCCAAAACCATTCATCGTTTATTAGCGTATTCTCCTATTGATCGTAAATTTAAATATGATGAGGATAATACTTTAGAAGCGGATTTAATTGTCATTGATGAATCCTCTATGATTGATGTTAGTTTAATGAATTCGCTATTTAAAGCTATACATCCTACTACTGCAGTGTTAATTGTAGGAGATGTTGATCAGCTTCCCTCAGTAGGTCCTGGTGCCGTATTACAAGATTTAATTGCTTCAAATTTAATTCCTACTGTAAAATTAACAGAAATTTTCAGACAAGCGGCTACTTCTAAAATTATTATTAATGCGCATGCTATTAATCAAGGAATTATCCCTGTAAAGTCTGAAGGTGCCTCTAAAAATACTACATTATCTGATTTTTATTTAATTATCTGTGAAACCCCAGAAGAAATTGCTCAGAAAATTATTCAATTGGTTTGCGAACGTATTCCTAAGAAATTTCATGCTGATCCTATTCAAGATATTCAGGTATTAACGCCTATGCGTAAAGGAATTTTAGGCACTGTTTCTTTAAATCTTGAATTGCAAAAATATTTAAATCCACAAAAATTAGTGATTACGAAATTTGGAAATCATTATGGAGTGGGAGATAAAGTGATTCAAAATATAAACAATTACGATAAAGAAGTTTACAATGGGGATATTGGATTTATTACTAAAATAGATAAAGAAGAAGATGGCGTGTGGATTAATTTTAATAATAATGTGATTGAATATGAGCAATCAGAATTAGATGAATTAAATCTTGCTTATGCCACCACTATTCATAAGAGTCAGGGATCAGAATATCCAATAGTAGTTATACCATTATCTATTCAACATTATTCGTTGCTAGAACGAAATTTAATCTATACCGCAGTTACACGAGGAAGAAACCTCGTTATCATTGTTGCTCAAAAGAAAGCATTAACGCTTGGGATTAAAAAACAGAGCGCTAATAGGCGCTTAACGTATTTAAAGCAATTATTAGTAGCAGGTTAGCTGTAAGTTGGTTTTTTAGCTTTTCTTTCAACTTTCATTTTAAATAAAGTAATAAAAAAGCCCCTAAGTGTTAAATTTAGGGGCTTTTTATTACGATCAAATGATCAGAGAGGGGTTACCAGCGTGAACCGCCGCCACCGCTGCCGCCACTACGACCGCCGCCACCGCTACGACCACCGCCGCCGCCGCCAGCTTCACGTTCTTTAGCAATGTTCACTTTAAGTGGACGTCCACTCATTTCTGTACCATTAGATTTAACGGCTTCCTGTGCTTGAGCTTGGTTAGCAAATGTGACAAAAGCAAAGCCACGGCCTTTACCTGTTTCACGATCTTTTGGAATAAAAACTTCAGTAATTTCGCCAAAAGAACTAAAAAAATCGCGTAGATCTGGTTCTTCAGCGTTGTAACTTAGGTTGCCAACATATATTTTGTTTTGCATGTGTAAATGTGTCCTGAATGAAATAAAAAAAATGTTAACTTAATAATGGATTTCAGCAAGATCTGGGTTTTTAGGCCCAATTCAAACCAAGCTCTGTCCGTTAACTAAAATAATATAACTGAATATTCACTATATGTAAACGTTTTATTCTATTTTTGAGAAAATATAATTAAATATACAAATATTGCTTAAAAAATCGATATTTGATATAAATGTAGCTAATATAATCGCTAATTTAAAATTAATTGCAATTGGGATATTTTAATGTACATTGTTTCAGCTTTATACCATTTTACTGTAATAGAAAATAAAGAAGCACTTCGTGCCCCTTTATTAAAAATAATGCAAGAAAAACAAATTTTTGGCACTTTATTGCTTGCTAGGGAAGGGATTAATGGCACTATCAGCGGAACACGCGAAGATATTGATTATTTAATTGATTATCTTAGAGCTGACTCTCGTTTTAAGCATTTAAAAACCAAAGAATCTTTACATAGTAAAAGACCCTTTGAACGATGCAAAGTCAAAATCAAAAAAGAAGCGGTGACAATGGGGGTAGAAGGGATTGATCCAACCAAAATTGTAGGTACGTATCTTAAACCACAAGAATGGAATGATTTTATCTCTAAGCCAAATGTATTAACCGTAGATACACGCAATAAATATGAAGTTACCATTGGTAATTTTCAAGGCGCTCTCAATCCCAATACCGATACTTTCAGAGAATTTCCTCAGTTCGTTGCTGATCATCTGGCTTCTTTAGATAAAGAAAAAACACAAATTGCTATGTACTGCACCGGCGGCATTCGCTGTGAAAAATCTACGGCTTATTTAAAACAACAAGGTTTTAAAGAAGTGTATCATTTAGAAGGGGGTATTTTAAAATATTTAGAAGAAATTCCAGAAAGCGAATCGCTTTGGGAAGGGGAATGTTTTGTATTTGATGATAGAGTAGCAGTAACACATGGCTTAGCTAAAGGAAAATATGATCAATGTTACGCATGTCGAATGCCAATTACTGAGCAAGATAAAGAACATCAAGCTTATACTAAAGGTATTTCCTGCCATCATTGTTATGGTATAAAAGATGCTTCTCAAACCCAACGATATGCGCAGCGTCAAAAACAAATTAATATTGCGGCTACAAGAGGGCAAAAACACATAGGCGGTCTCATGTCTGAAATTATAAAAAAAAATAGGGAATTAAAACGGTCTACCAAATAAAATAAATTAAGTGCTTCTACACTAGTACTTGAATTTTTTTTATGTTAGGATCCAAGTTTATTTATTAAATATTTTATAAGAGGTAGGCTATGAACCCAATTGAATTTTTATTTAGACTGATTCTTGCAGGGGCAAGTATAGCTTTACTTTCTTATGCATGGGCAGAAATTAATTTACTTGCTATTGGCACATGGGTCGCTACTTTAGGATATGCCGCATTACCGACATTAGTCATGTCTATTTTTTTACAAAGTGCTGCTCTGCTTTTAAGCTGTATAGCAATGACTATTGCTGTTGCTTTCACTAGTCTTTTGTTAGTTAAAATTGCAAAAGTACTCAAGCTTTTCAATCTGCTACTGGCTATTAAAGAGTGGATTTTAGATCCAATTATTATGCACATTCTAAACCCAATTTTGGAACTTTTTGTAGCGATCTTTTTCCCGTTTTTTAATTTTTTCTCACCTATAGTGCGATTTTTCGCTACTATTATCTTCGAAATAGCTAAAATCATTTTCAACATACTAAAAGTCGTGGCTAAACTATTCGAATACCCAGCTATAGCAATTGGCATGGCTTTAACTGTTATGTTAGTTGCTGCCTTTGCTCCATTTATATTATACGGACAAACATTATTGAATTATCTAGATGGCTTTTTTGCTGATCTCAATATTACTGATCCAAAAAGTCAAGGTTTTATAACTTCCATGAGTATAGTAGTGCCACTTGTTGCACTGAGTATTCTGTTTAATCCGTATATAGGACTCTTTTTACCATGGGCAACTTTATATGGCATAACGTTACTGATGCCTAAAACCGTATCGGACATTATCAGCGCTCCAAGGAGTCAAAAAGCTAAAGCTGTACAAGAAGCTGAGCCTGCTGCACCTGCTCCTGCACCTTCTCCTACTACAACAGTAAAAGAACGTAAACAAAACAAAAAACCTCACGTAGATTATCAATCTACTGCACCACCTCCATACACTGAAAATGATGCAATAACGTATCGTCACACTTTCGGGAGCTACTAACAAAATTTAAATGATAATAAAATGGTTTAGGGCTAGAGCAGGGAGCCTAATAGGCTCCCTGTGCCAATTACTCAATGTATTCAATAATAAAAACTAAATCATCATGATTAACAGATTTAACCCCTTTTGTTTGCTTCGCTAATTTAATTGCTGTTTTAACCTGTTCTCTATATTGTTCAGGCGTAATATGAGCTAAGCGTTCTTTAATGCCACCACTTAAGGTAACCACACCATCGGTGGCATCTACAGATACGCCTAATTTATTTAAATTATGATCACCAAAAATTTTATTTTTTTCATATAAATCTTTTAACTTAGCCATAATATAAATATTATCTGTTACGGATATAGGTCTATTATTTGTTTTAAGAATAAGTTGCTTAGTATTAACGTCTTTTACACCTTGCATTTGCTCTGTAAGTTCTATCAGCCTCATTGCTTGATCTGCAGAACTAACCCTTCCTTTAAGAGTGACCACTCCTAAGTTGACTATAGGATTAATCTTAAGACTAGATAATACTTCATCTTTAGATAATGTATGTTTTAAACGACCATTAATTTCGGTATCTGTTATGGTCATTGTGGTTGCAAATGCACCTGTGGTTACAAAAACACAAGTAGAGAATAGGGTGGATAAAACTAATAGTGCTACTGTATGTTGAGATTTTATAAAGTCCATAACGTGTTACCTCTTAAAAATATACAAATATACTAATAGTAAGCGTAGACTAAAACTTACAAGACCGACAAGACCGAACTTCTTTTGATTCGGATTTCAACCCGACAAGTTGACAAATTGACAAGTTAAACGACTTAATTTTTATCGATTTTATTTTAAACTTGGAAAGCAGAGTTAGAAAAATATAATAAGGGTGATTATTGTGATAATCACCCTTACAGGGTATTGGTGAAAAAAGAGACTTTACGTTATTATATTGACATGTCACATATAAAAATTGCCCCTTGGGAAAAAACCTTTAAAAAATTTTTAACTCCATTTGAAGAATTTATCCGTCGTCAAACTACTGCCGGATTGATTTTAATGGTTTGCACTATAATTGCACTTATTTTAGCTAACTCGCAGTTTTCTAGCTTCTATAATAATTGGATTCACATGCCTTTAAGCTTTCAATTAGGTCCTTGGCATGTAGAAAAAACGCTACAGCATTGGATCAATGAAGGACTCATGAGCTTTTTCTTCCTAATAGTAGGATTAGAGCTTAAAAGAGAAATATTAGTAGGAGATTTATCTGATCCCAGAGCTGCCGCTTTGCCTCTTATTGGTGCACTCGGCGGCATGTTAATGCCTGCTTTAATATATACATTATTTAATTATAATACGCCTGGCATGAGCGGCTGGGGTATTCCAATGGCAACGGATATTGCTTTTGCAGTAGGGTTATTAGTTTTATTAGGTAAAAGAATTCCAAATGGATTAATCATTTTTCTAGTAGCCTTAGCCATTGCTGATGATTTAGGAGCCGTGTTAGTTATTGCTTTGTTTTATACAGAAAAGCTACAAATAATGCCATTATTATTTTCAGGATTATTTATAGTTTGGTTACTAATATTAAATTTATTAGGGATCAAAAAATCCCTGCCCTACTGTATTACCGGCATTCTATTATGGGGAGCCATGCTACAATCTGGTATTCATGCCACACTATCAGGCATATTCACAGCAGCCTTTATTCCTGCTTATCCAAAATATAACCCTATATATTATAGTGAATTTTTAAACAAGCACATTAATGATTTTTCGCTGAGCTACGAATCAGAAAAAAGTATTATTAAAAATGATGAGCTTCGAACTATTGTGCAATTAATTGAGCATCATACAAAGTATGTTCAAACGCCATTGCAAAGATTAGAACACAAATTACACCTTCCTGTTTCTTTATTTATTATTCCTTTGTTTGCATTATTTAATGCAGGCGTGACACTACCGCTTCACTCACTTCAAGAATTATTAGAATTTTGTAAACACCCTATTACATTAGGTGTGGCTTTTGGATTATTAATTGGAAAAGTGACTGGTATTATGGGATTGTGTTGGATTACTATAAAATTAGGATTCGCTCAATTACCTGAAAAAACAAAGTATAAACAATTAGCGGGTGTAGCATTGATTGCAGGAGTTGGATTTACCATGTCGCTTTTTATTGCTGAATTAGCTTTTCCTAATGATTTAGCAGAACTGAACTTAGCTAAAATGGGTATTTTGTTAGGTTCACTATTTTCTGGCATTGCTGGTGTAATATGGTTACTTAAAACTACCGAGACTAATTAAGTCTTTGGTCCGGTTTTTTTAGGCTCACCAAGCTTGTTTAAAACTTCTATGGTAGTGTCAACCATCTTCAATGTGGCATTAAGGTGTTTATTTAAATCTCCCCCCCTATTCCACAACCTGAATCCAGTTTGTTTCTTATTAACTTTTATATTGTTCTCAATAAGTGTTTTTAATTTTGTCATTTCTTGCAAATTAGAAGGATCTGCTTCTTGCATTTTAATAACTATCTCTTCAGCAATCTGACCTTTTGCTACTTGGTTGCTTTGAAATATTCCTCCTTTTTTAGGTGACTGCTTTGTAAGCGCCTCCTGATACCCTTGTAATGTGTTAATACTACCCAAATATCCATATGCTAATGCTTGATCAAGTTTCTTTTGTGTTTCTATAAGCGGTTTTAATGTCTGTTCCAGCTGTTTTATCTGGGGATCGATCTGATTTATTTTTTGTTTTTCTTGGACTTGTTCTTTGCTAAGCTGATCTAATTTCTTTTGCATGCTATCTGTCTTAGTTTTAGACCTCTCCACAGCTTCTTGTTTTTCGCATTCTTCTATCGGTTTTGTAAGCAGCTGATCTAAATAGCTCTTCTCGTACGTTTGCCTCTGTTTCAGCTGTTTAGAGCTCCACACCAGTTTAGTAAGGTGTTGTTGAGATTTGTCCAGCTCACTTGTCTTTTGTTGTATTGCGTTTTCAAGTCTTTCTATTATCTGTTTAAGTGTTTCTATCTTATTAGGCATTCCACTTCTCCAATATCTAAAAAAATTATACAATTCATATTAGGTAGGCAAAGTTTTTTATATAAAGTTCCCTTTTATTTATTTATTTTTAAAAAACGACTCTTAAGCATTAAGAAACTTAAATGACACATAATGCACATTACATAATTGACAGAAGCTACACTGTATTGTACAGTTCAGTATGAGCACTGATATTCCCCCCCCTCTTCCCTTAATCGATACCTTAGAGCATATTAAACATCAAAGCTTGCCTGAGCGATTACCCCCAGAACAACGCAATGATTTAAAAATCACCCTACAATTTTTACAAAGTTATAATGGCAGCCAAGGGACTTTTAATTCCTATAGACGAGAAATTGAAAAGTTATTACACTGGATATGGGTAGTTGCTCATAAAACACTCGAAACAATTAGACCTGAACATATACAAGAATTTATTGCTTTTTGCAAAAACCCACCCTTATCCTGGATTGGAACCAACAAAGTTCCACGCTTTATTGAAGAATCAGGTTTAAGAAGCCCAAACCCTCAATGGCGGCCTTTTGTTGTAACGCTCTCAAAAATAGCACATCGAAAAGGCGATAAACTCGATCCTAAAAATTTTGAATTATCACAAGGTTCCATTAAAGAAACATTTGCTATTTTGAGTAGCTTTTATACTTACTTACAACAAGAAGAATATGTTTACATGAACCCCGTGGCCTTAGTTCGACAAAAAAGTAAATTTATTCGTACACAACAAGGCTCGCCTAAAATTAGACGATTATCAGAACTTCAATGGAATACCGTTATTATTAGGGCTAGAAAAATGGCAGATGTAAATCCAAAAGTACATGAACGCACTTTATTTATACTCTCTGCACTGTATGCTATGTATTTACGAATCTCAGAATTAGCTGCAAGCGATCGCTGGATCCCCATGATGAACCATTTTTTTAAAGATAGTGATGGGAACTGGTGGTTTAATACCGTGGGAAAAGGGAATAAAGAACGCCAAATTGCGGTAAGTAATGCAATGCTTGAAGCGCTTAAACGATGGCGCACGCATTTAAATCTATCTCCCCTTCCCACTTTAGCAAATAATACAAACTTATTACCCAAAACAAAAGGAAAAGGCCCAATTTCAAGCATAAATTATATTCGCACTATTGTGCAAACTGCTTTTGATAACGCGGTTGAATCTTTAAGAGCAGATGGGCATCAAGAAGAATCAGAAGCCCTCTTAGAGGCAACGGTTCACTGGTTACGCCATACAGGCATTTCCGATGATGTAAAACGCAGACCCCGTGAACATGTAAGAGATGATGCAGGCCACAGTTCAAGCGCAACCACCGATAAATATATCGATATTGAGCTAAGAGAACGACATCAATCTGCTAAACATAAAGAAATATCTGATGAGCAAACATAATGAAAAAACTATTTATTTATCTATTATCTGCTATTGCACTTACAGGATGCCATAAAACCATGCGCCCTATTCATTTTAATCATTTGGTTCTCCCCAGCACACCTAATTACGCATTAGCAGCTTATGCTGGCTTCCCTACTCCTAGCCATTTTGTAGTAAAAACGTATCCAATACCGCAAAAAGAATTAGCTGAAAAACTAATAGACACCTTAAAAGATATGCCTCGCATACAAAGCGTAAAAGAAGATAATAAAAATTATGAATATACTTTTATACAAAGAACAAAGTTTATTCGTTTTCCAGATTGGATCGATGTTAAAGTGTATTCTATTGATGATCACACTTCTACTTTTGTGATGCTAAGCCGTTCTCAATATGGATACTCTGATTTTGGAGTCAATAAAAAAAGAATTCAAAATTTTCTCCAGACCTTTAACTCGGATGCATTCTAGCAACCTGGTTGTCATTTGATGTTTTATTTTTACTTGCAGTGAGCGTAAAATACATTTCTTCAAGGGCTTTAGCTTCTGCAGGATTTTTCATTAAATCTAAAGGTGTTTTTCCTTTTTTATTTCTTATAGTTACATCAGCACCTGAGATAATCAGTACTCGCGCACAAGGAACTTGTGCTTTAGCGCAGGCATAATGCAATGCGGTGCACCCTTGCGTCTTGGACGCAGACATATTGACTTTATCCGACAAATGTAAAAGTAAAGAAGTCAACTTTTGTGTATCAGCACTTTGAGCAGCTCTGCACAGCGCAGAGATATTCGCATCATCTGTTGTCTGTTGTTCTACCATTTTGTTTGTTTCTACTGTCTCTTGATAATAACAACTATTGCCACTTGATGCTGTTGTTTTAGTTTCGCTACTTTTGTAAAAATCAAAACTCAATACCTTGCAATACAAAGCAATTCTATTTTTTGCCTGCTCTGGAACTAAAATATTATTTAGACCGCATATAATGTTCTTATATAGCACTTCTCTATATTGTTCAATTAAAGATTGTTTTTCTTTTAAATTACAATCAGAATGAAAACATCTTGTCATTAGTAATGATTCACACCCTAAAAAAGCATAGAAACTCTCTTCTATTTTGTCCCTATACCCTTCTTCTTCTCCAATCCTAAATAAAGCTTCGTAATGCTGATGAAACTCAGCATTATTCATCTCCGATATTTTCTTTTTTAGCATAGCTAACATCAATTGTATTTTTTGGAACACCTCAAGAATACAAATATTATCTTTTGGAGTGTTGCTAGGATTCGGGTAGAGAACATAAGTTATTAAATTTTCTTCTTTTTTTTCTAATATGCGAGATATCTTCTGATAGGCCTGCTCTTGATTGTTCGCATCTATGATATCATAATCTGATGCTAGCATAGAGACTTTTCTGGCTTTGTTATTTTCTGACAAAACAGCTATAGCAATAGCTAGATTTTGTGGGGATGCGCTATTTAATAAAATATTAACACCTTCAAGTCCAGCTCTCCTACTGATTATCAGTAGGCTACTTTCCCAGGAAAGTGCTTCCATATTAAAAGTATTAGCATTTGCTAAAAAAGAGGGATATCTTGCTTTGCATTGTAATATCTTCTTAGTATTGTGTAATTTTTTACTCCGTAGCGCAGTCATCTCTTCTGTTGTATAAATAAGATTAGGGTTTGTTTTATACTCTAATAATATCTGTAAATATTCTAAATAATTAGTTTTACCCCCATACACAGCAATACAGTAAAATAAAGAGAAAAATTTCTGCTTGTCACCGCTGCCTGTTACTCCCCAGGTATTTGGAGAGATGCCATGCTGAATCAAAGTTTTAAAAATGGATAATTTATTATCTGAGTACAATTTAAATAAAAGAGACACCTCACAAGATTGCGGTATCTCTTGATTTAAAATATTTTCTGTTTTTTCTAAAAAAGAATAGCGCGCTTTTTGTGCTATATCAGAAATGCACCTGGTGTATTGTGGGTCTTTTTCTTTTAAGTAGCAACAAATATCTAGAATCTTATCTTGAATTTTATTTTTTTCTTTATATACAAGTGACTCTATTAAGCTTGAGTAGAACATTGGCGTGATGGTTTCGGACAACAAAGGAAACCATGCTTTTACTGAATCCAAATCGCCCGCCAAAGCTTTTTGATTGAAAGCCATACCATACTGCTTATAATACCTATCTATCTCTAAAAAAACATTTTTTATTTTCATTTCATCTTTTTTAATTAAGCACTTTTTTGGAAAACTATACAGTAAAAATGCTTGCTCTGTGAGCTTGGCAACCCACTGATTTAGAGTAACGAGTATGTCTGTATTATTTAATTGTAGAGTATCAGACAGATTGAGAGTTTTAACTTTTTTTATACTCTTTTCAAAATCTTTCATGTTTTTCTTATATAAAGATTTAAGTGAGTCTGTAGAGGGATTACTATTACTCAGTAGTTCATTTTTACATTCAGAACCTTGAACAATAGTGGATGGCATTGCAATTTCGCTATGGGCCTGATCATACGATCTGATTTTTTCAATATTTTGCAACATGTTTAACATGAGCTTGTCGCGAGCATCTTGCTCTTCACTATATTGATTTAGTTTTTGAACAGCTTGAACAAAAGCATAGGCTTTTGTAATATATGAACTCATTGTTGTTTTCGGATCGAATGCTCTACTCAAAGCTGTCAGTTGCATCTCTAGTTGGTCAGCTTCTTTTTTTGCAAGTTGCCATCTTGTGTTTTTGATTACTAATAAATCATTCAGTACTAAATTTGATTCCTGAAAGTTTTTTTTGAAAACATTTTCTTGATGCACGTCAAGTTTAAAAATCACATCCGTCATAATATTTTGCTTATCCACTTGTTTCGCCTGAGAATAGATATAGCAACTTTTTTCATCTAAATATCCATGAATAACAATATGTTTTTTTTTCGAGTTTGAAAAGTACGTTTCAGTATAATGAATAGGCGTGAGACCATGTTCAGCTGCATTCGAATAATAAACCTGATCAATCGAAAAATGAGACTCTTCTAGAAGATAATCTTCCATAATAACTCTAGTCGTTAAATGCACTAAAGGAAGCAAGAAATAATTCCGCTCTTCTGCTTTTAATTTGTATATTGTATATTCATGAAATATACTATGCTGTTCATTCTCTAATGCTTCTAGAAGATTATATAGTTTAGATATCATTTTATATTCTCACTAAATTACTGTAGTTAAGCTATCTGAGATGCTGATCAAAAACCTATTAACTAGAATGGATACGAGCATAAGTTTGTTTCAAAACCTCTACCTGTGTGTTGTCTTTCACTAACTCCAACGCTTTCTTGCCTTTATCATTGTCAATATCAATTCTGGCACCAGATAAAATAAGCATTTTTGCGCATTCAAATTTACCTTTAGCGCAAGCAAAATGTAAGGGCGTCCATCCCTTAGCGGTTGCATCTAATGATATAGATTTTTCAGATGAAAGTAGTTGGTTCAGTGCTTCTAAATTGCCGTCTCTGGCAGCTTCACAAAATGGAAGTATTTTTTGTTGAGCAGCATCAACCGCTATAAATTTTTTTATTATTTCTTGCTGTTCATTTTTAATTTCTAGACTTTTATCTGGGCAATACTGAAGAAAATAAGCTTGACTTTGTCGGTAGAAGGCTATCATTGTGTCTACTTGCAATGCAAAAGAGAAAGCGCTTGGAATAGTTCTCATAATATGATCATAAAGGGAGCGACTATAGCTTTTGATAAACGATTTTATGTCTTTTTGAGAAGTGTAAACCCCAAAAGCTCTTTTCATTAGTAAAAACTCACATCCAATAAAAGAAAAATACGCATTTTTCCATTTTTTTTGAAGCCCTTCTTTTTGACCCTGATTAAATAATTCCTCATACTGTTTTTGAAATTCCATTGCTCCTAAAGTGGCCACCTTAGCAGTTATTTTTTTATCTAAAAGATAGATTTTTTCAAGCAATTCCTTCGCTATTATACTATCTTCTAAAGAATTACCCCAAAAAGGAAAACATATATAAGATGGGAATGAGCCATTTTTTAAGTCTAATTCACGCGCCTTTTCAATAGCCTCGTTGAATGTGTCACCACCATATATCCCATAAGCGAATAAGGCATGCTCTTGACTTTTTCCCAATAACTCACTTTCACTTAAAAAAATCAAAGAACACACTAGATTTACAGGCGACGCAGCATCCAAAACAAGATTAAACCCTTCAAAACCTCTGCTAGCTATTAGCTTTTGAATATTACTGAATAATTCAATGCTTTTTTCAGAAAAAAGACTCTGTGAAAACTTTTCTTTTTTCTTGGATTTTAATTGTTTTTTAGAGAGCTCTAATTTATATTGCATAAAAGCCGCAGACATAGCTTTTGTAGTATTATTATTCGGATCAATTTTATAGAACAACAATATTTCTAAATATTTTAAATAATTTTTTTCTGATTCAGCAAACAAATTGATACAAGTAAACAAATTACTTGAAGATAATGCATTTGAAGCAACGCCCCAAGTATTGGGGCATGCACCATGATCAAGTAAAGCTTCAAAAACAGGGAGCTTATTTTCAAGGTAAAGACAAAAAAGAAGAGAAACTTTATTTTTCTCTAAATGCTTCTCTAAAAAATCTGATTTCGGTATTTCTTTAGGTACTGGGTAATACTTTTCTTGGGATGCTTTTAATACGGTATTTCTGTAATTAGTATCTTCTTCATTTAAATAATAAAAAACTGTTAAAACCTTTTCCATAAGCTCATTCCATGGATTATTCACGAGCCAATCTAATAAGTTCGAATAAAAATCATCGGTTATTTGACTTTTTAAAAAAGGAAAGATTTGCTTAACTGTGTTTAACTCTCCTGCTGAAACGCTCTTTTTAAATAATTCCAGATATGGATTGTAATATATATTTAATTTTGAGTTGTTTTCATGGACATATAAAGAATCTTCTTTTTTTAAAGCCTCACTTGGGAAAGAGTAAAAAACCAATGTTTGCATGTGCATTTTCGCCGCACACTGATTCATTAAAATTAAATTTTCTACTGTATAAGATTTTATTTTCTTAACACTTTGCATTGTATTTTTAATATTTTTCATTGTGATTTTATACAAATCACTTAATGAAGCATTTTGTGGAAAATAAGAAGATGCTTCTGATACTTCTTTTTCTTCTGGATCCGGAACCGCTAATCGCATGGGTTCTTGTTGTGAACTTTCAATGCAGCGACGAATGATTTCCATATTTTTAAACATACTAAGGACTACTGTATCTCTCACATCTTTAACCAAGCTATATTGGTTATAGTCTTGAACCGCTTGGGAAAATAAATGTGCCAGCTCAAGATATTGAGCTCGAACACTTAATTGATTTAAATCTCGACTTAATATTGTGAGGTCTGTTTCTAAATCATCCGCTTTTCGTTTTGTGCCTTTCTCTAACTTTATGTGCTCATTAAAAACAACATCAATGACAGGTTTTAATTCTTTAATTTTTTTCTCAAGAATCTTTTCTTGTGCATCGCTAAGGGTTATATACGTACCAGTAAATTCTTTAGATTCATTTAATTCTTTTACTTGAGAATGTTGATATTTTCCTTTAGCATTGAGATACCCATGCACCACAATATATTTCTTTTCTTCTGCTGAAAAATACACTTCGGTATAATGCATCGGCGTATATCCATATCCACTATATAATCCTGGATTATATAACTCATCAATTGAAAAATGGGTATCTATTAAATGGTAATCTTGAATAATGGATTCTAACGAAGGGGAATCTAATTCTATTAAAAAATAATTTCTAATGTCTTGTTGTATGTCTTTAATTTTATAATTTGAAATCGCAAAGTTATTGGCCACTAATTTTTTTAACACATTATATATCGGCGATACTACAGGCATACTACTTCCCCTTCCCCTTTTATCTTGTATTTACATATTATATTTAAATAAATCTCTTAGTTAGCATTATACCTGAAGTTCGGTGCAATGCAAAATTATACTAAAAATAATAAGTTAAACTTCCAAAATATTTGGGCCGATGTCATAAACATGATGAATTTTTTGCCCATTCCAAACGTATTTTAAATGCTTGACCGGGGTAACAGGAAGTGGAATAGCGGGTGGGCGCAAAATAGCAACGCATTCTCCTTGTGTATCTCGTACGCTGCTATAAACCATTCCCCAAGCATTAGCTTTTTGTAATTCACAGCCTATCATTTGAGAAATAGTATAAAAATAAGGATTATGTATTTGTAGATACAAAGGATGATCAGATCTGCGTAAATCTACTAAGGTTTTGAGTAATTTATTACTTTTATAGACCCGCATAGTTAATTCACAAGCAGGCTCAAGCGTATAAGATAAAAATTTTTCACGGTGATAAATCGTTTCTTTTATAGCCGTTTCTAAGGTTTTAGCAGCATAATAAACACCGAAATCCCCTTTTGAAAAACGAGTGGGTGCCGCAGTGGAGATATGGGTAAAAGAAGCCATTATCACGCTTGAACCTTTGCCACTGACTCTATCTGATTTTTGAACTAAGCCTAAATTTCCTACTTCACAGCGCAATCTATCATTCGTCAGACTCTCAATATGGAATAGTTCTTCCATTAAGGCAGCATCGACTAAATCTTCAAAAAAATTAATAGGAGGAAATCTTGAGGGAATAATTCTAAAGGTATGAGACCAATCAAGTCTTACCTCAAGAAAATCCTGTATATTATAGTCCTCTTTGCGCATCTAAAAATCGTCTAACATCGGCTAAATCAATGACATTTCCTACCAGCATTTTATCGAGTGCAGTGGTATTATTAAAAAGAGGTGCGGAATTATTTTTATATATCCAATGGTTAGCCGATTTATCATCGGGGAGTAAAATATGCAAAGCCTTATATATTCCTAAAATATAAGAAATACGTTCTAAACTATCTTTAGGCAAACTAAAACTTTCGCAAGCATCCACATGATGCTTCCATTTATAGTAAGTTGACTTAGGTATATCTCCTAATAAAGTTCTTTGTTGTTCAATTTTAAGCTTCCATTTTTCAGCAATCCTTAAAAAGGCCTGAAAACCCGCAAGGCCAATTTTATTTTTATTTAATTCTGTTTTTTGTATAGGTGTAAATGCATTCATTTTTGCCTCCCCTTTCACTTAACAGTCTCAAAATAGACTTATTTTAAGTATAAGTCTATTTTGAGAAACAATCAAGAAGGGGTAAAAAACCTTTCTTTTATCAATGCTTTAATACGTTCTCGCTCCGTAATAGGGTCTATTTTAATAAAAATATCGGTGACTCCTAATCCGGAATAGCCATTTAATTTAATGCCCCCGTCCACATCCATTTTAAAACGCAATGTTCCGGGGGCATATTTATGACGACAAGATTCTGAAATACCTAGTACGACTTTAGTAATACAACACATATTTTCAAGCCAACGAATACTTGGTTTCATTGCCTTATCTAAACTAGTATGCTTACCCTTTTTCAATTAAAGTCACTTTACCTGTATCCAAATCATAACGACCTCCAACAATCATTAAATCATTATTGCTTACTGCTTCCTTTAAAATAGGCGAAGAAGATTTAAGTTGACTTACTATTGTTTTAATATTATTGATAATAACATCATCAACAAAATCCTGTCCTGGTATTTTTTTTGTTTTTAAAATAACAGAAGATAATTTATTCACAATACTAGAAATATTATTATTAAATCGTACTCCAGATTCTTTTGCTTGCACGGCAGCCATAACCGCTCCACATTTTTCATGCCCTAAAACAAATATAAGTGGCGTAGGCGCTGCTAAATATTTAGCAGCATACTCAATACTCCCTAAGACAAGATCATCCAGAAGATTACCAGCCACTCGTATAACAAAGATATCCCCTAAGCGCTGATCAAAAATAATTTCTGGTGGAACCCGAGAATCCGAACATCCTAAAATGATCGCAAAAGGTTTTTGCATATTAGCTAACTGTTCTCTTCTTTGAGCATCTGTAGGAGTATGAGTCCACCCACAGGTAGATTGGCCTGCAAGATAACGTTTATTACCATCCATTAGCTTACTTAATGCTATATTTGATTCTATTTTATTCTTTCCATCTTGCTCAGCCCACCCCTGTATTGGCAACATAACCGCGAATACTAAACTAAAATAAAAAAATGAATTCCTTATCTTTATCATAAAAAAGCACCTTTATAATGTGTATGAAATTCTCATTATGCCATAACTCTGTGTTTGATGAACTTTTTCACCCAATATAAGCTGATCATGTGCTAAACAAAGAAGAGAGATCATTTTCATGAAAGCCAGTTTTTAAACTAAATACGAAAAATTATGACTATAAAAAAACGAATAGCTATCATCGGCTCCGGTATTTCCGGTTTAAGCATGGCCTATTTTCTAAAAGACAAACATCATATTACGCTCTATGAAAAAAATGATCGCCTTGGCGGCCATAGTAGAACTATAAGTTTACAAAATAATAATCATCAAAAAATTGATGTTGATACTGGTTTTATTGTACTCAATGACCGTACTTATCCAAATTTAAATGCTCTTTTTTCTTTTTTAAAAATACAACTCGTTAAAACTGAAATGTCTTTTTCTTTTTCTGGTAATAATGGGGAACTTGAATGGTCTTCCAAGTTAATAGATTCTTTTTTTGCGCAACGCAAAAATATACTTAACTTTTCAATGCTCAAAGGCGCTTTTGACATTTATAAGTTTAACAAAAAAGCTGTACAACTTGTCAAGGATTTTCCAAAGTTAACCATTCAAGAGCTTATTGATAAGCTCAAATTAGGGGCTTGGTTTAAAAATTATTATCTAATACCTATAAGCAGCGCAATTTGGAGTTGCTCCTATGAGCAAATAATAGAGTTTCCAGCTTCGAGTTTTATTAATTTTTTTCAAAACCATGGATTGCTTAGCTTTAAAAACAAGCTGCAATGGTATACTCTAAAAAACAAGAGTATTGATTATGTTAAAGCTTTAGAAGCGTTAATTAATCAAGATGCTACAATCATTAAAAATGCTTCTCTATTTTCAATAACACGAGCACCAGAAGGTGTAGAAATAAAACAAAGGAATTCGAATCAAACCGATCATTTCGATGAGGTTGTTTTTGCGTGTCATCCCACAGAAATTTTAAAAATCTTAAAAGATCCGAGCCCACAAGAAAGCAGCTGTTTGTCAAAATTTTCTAGCCAAAAAAATATAGTTTATTTACATAATGATGTACATCAAATGCCAAAACTAAAAAAATGCTGGAGCAGCTGGAATTATATTTACGAAAAAAATTCAGTAAAAAATAAAGCTTCTGTAACTTATTATATGAATAAGTTACAACATATTCCAGAAGATTTTATTGTATTGGTGACTCTCAACCCAATTTCTCCTATTCCTAAAAATAAAACTTTTGATATTTATGAATTTGAGCATCCTGTTTTTAATTATGCATCTATAGAAGGAATAAAAGAAATAGATACAATACAAGGCGCTCATAAAGTTTGGTTTTGTGGCGCATATTTACGATATGGATTTCATGAGGATGGAATTTGGAGCACAATGAATATTTTAAAAAAAATAATTTAAAAAAATATGATAACCAACTCTGGAATTTTAGAAGCCAAGATTTATCACAAAAGACACCAGCCGGTAAACTATGAGTTTTTACATGGCTTATTTTTTTTAGCTTTAAATTTAAACGACCTCTATGGAAATATAAAGACAAAATTGTTTTCTATAAACCGATTGAATCTATTTAGTGTATTTTGGAAAGATTACGGGTTCGAATCATTTGATGATCCAAAAAGTTATATTTTTAATGTCTTAAAAAATGCAAAACTAGAAACTGAATGCATAGAAGATGTTTTGCTTATTAGTTTGCCAAAAGTGATTGGATATAGTTTTAATCCCACTAGTTTTTGGCTATGTTTTAACAAAACAAAAGAATTGTGTGCTGTTTTGGCAGAAGTCAATAATACTTTCAAAGAGCGTCATGGCTATTTATGTTTTAATAAAAATCTCTCGCCCATAAAAAAAACAGACTATATTTTTCATAAAAAAATATTACATGTTTCGCCTTTTTGTGAGACAAAAGGATATTATATATTTAGTTTTGATATTGATTTAAATAAAATGAATATTACTATTGATTATTATGAAAAAGAGAAGAAAAAAATAATTAGCACTTCAATTCGTGGAACAAGAAAAATACTTTCTGATAGAAATTTAATAAAATATTTTTTCAAATATCATTTTATGACACTTAAAGTCATATTTTTCATTCATTATCACGCTTTAAATCTATGGATAAAAAAAGTTCCGTACTTTAAAAAGCCCTCTAAACCAAAAATAGATATTACTTAAGGATTTGTATGTCAGAAAAAAAGAAAAATTATCTTAAAAAGATTATTGAAAAAGCAACTATCGGCAACATTAAAATTCAAATGCCCGACAATACAGAACTTTATATTGCTGGTTCAAAAAAAGGGCCAAGCTGTGAACTCATACTCAAAGATTGGCGAGCTATAGATATGGTTGCTAAACGAGGTGATATTGGTCTAGGAGAGGCCTACTATATGGGCTTATGGGATAGTCCTGAACTAACAGAATTTTTGATTTATTGTTCGCTTAATGTACAAGATTTTCAAGAAAATATTAAGGGAACATTATTAAATCAATTTATTTTTTATTTTTATAATAAAGTTTTGCGACTCAATACAAAGTATGGGAGTAAAAAAAATATATTCAAACATTATGACATTGGAAATGATTTTTATAGTTTATGGTTAGATCCAACAATGACGTACTCATCTGGAATAAGAAATGAACTCAATGACACTTTAGAACAAGCACAGCTCAATAAGTATAATCGTATTATTAAAAAGCTTGATTTAAGTAATAAAAAAGTATTGGAAATTGGGTGTGGATGGGGTGGATTTGCCGAGCAAGCAATAAAAAAAAACGCAAACATAACCGGGATTACTATTTCTAAGAATCAATACCATTTTTGTAAAAATAGACTTGGTAAACAAGCAGATATTCTATTGCAAGATTATCGAGATGTAAAATCTAAATACGAGCGAATCGTCTCAATTGAAATGTTTGAAGCGGTAGGCGAGAAATACTGGCCAACTTATTTTAAAACTCTAAAATCATCTCTTGTTACAGGAGGAAAAGTAATCGTTCAAACAATAACAATAGGAGATACTTTGTTTTCTGCATACAGAAAACAAAGTGACTATATAAGGCATCATGTTTTTCCTGGAGGTATGTTATCCTCTAAGCAAAAGTTCTGTACTTTAGCAAATAAGGCTGGACTTGAGGTCGTTGATACGTTTGAATTTGGACAAGATTATGCTTGGACACTAAAGCAATGGCAAAAAACATTTAATGAAAAAAGTGAAAAGTTAATTAAAGCAAATTATTCAATCTCTTTTTTACGAGCTTGGAATTTTTATCTTAGCTTAAGTATTGCAGCTTTTGAATCAAACAGAACGAATGTTATGCAAATAGAAATTTCAAATTAGAGAAAAATAATGAATAAAATATGGTTAATTGGAGCAAGCGAAGGAATAGGCAGAGCATTAGCAAAAGCGCTTTCTAAAGAAGAAAATAATTTTCTGATTCTGTCTGCTCGAAGCCAAGATCGCCTTGAGGAATTATCTAAAGCACTCGTCAAGAAAAATTTACCTATTTCATTAGATGTCTCAAATAAAGAATCTATTTTAAATGCTTGGAATGAAATAAAAAAGCAATGTGGAACCATAGATACTTTTATTTATTGTGCTGGCTACTATAAGCCAATGTCTTCTATTGCTATGAATATAGAAGATATTGAAAAAATGATAGATGTTAATTTAACAGGCGCCACCAGAGCCCTCAATTGCATTATTCCTGAATTCATTAATAAAAAACAAGGTCATATTGTTCTAATCGGAAGCATTGCTGGGTACAGAGGTCTTCCAAACAGCTTAGGATACGGCGCAAGTAAGGCAGGACTTATTCATTTAGCCGAAAACTTAAAATGTGATTTATCTAATTACAATTTAAAAATTCAAATTATTAATCCTGGGTTTGTGAAAACCAGATTGACAAATCTCAATAAGTTTTATATGCCATCTATTATGACACCAGAAGATGCTGCAAAAAAAATTATTAAAAATATGAACAACAATCAATTTGAATCTAGATTTCCTTTCTTGTTTGCAAATTTTTTAAAAATAATAAGCATGCTGCCCTATTGGTTGTATTTTTCAATAACCAAAAAAATAAAAAAAATATAACGCTTATTTGTGAAGCTTTGATATATTTAATTCTTTTTCTATTTTTGAAAGCTTTTTAAACTTTTTTTCTAATTGATATGCTTCACGTTTGCCCAGAACAGGTAGTTGGTAGACTAGTGTAAGCGGGGCTTTTCCTCGTAAGTATTTAGCACATTTTTTACCTTGAGCGAGATGTTCAGAAAATCGACGCGAAACATCTATAGTAATACCAGTGTAAAGTGAATTATCTGAACATCGAATCATATAAAGATACCACAGTTGAGGGGTTAGCATTAGGTGAGGCTTAGCCAATTTTGAGGTTTCAAGAAAAAATCTATCAATTCAGCTTCTGGGCTCCCTTTTTCGGCAATCCAATTATATGCCCACATAACAGTAGGGGGCAAGGACATTAAAATAGATTCTATTCTCCCTCCGGATTGTAACCCAAATAATGTGCCTCTGTCATACACTAAATTAAATTCAACGTAACGACCCCGTCGGGTAAGTTGAAAGTTTCTTTGTGCATCGGTATAAGCCGTATCTTTACGTTTTTCCACAATTGGCAAATAGGCGCTTAGAAAGCTATTCGCAATGGATTGTACTAAGGCAAAACAGGCATCAAAAGATCCTTCATTTAAATCATCAAAAAATAATCCACCAACGCCTCGTGCTTCTTGACGGTGTTTATTATAAAAATAATCATCAGCTGCTTTCTTATACACATAATAAATTTCATCTCCAAACGGAGCACACGCATTATAAGCAGTTTGATGCCAATGAATAATGTCTTCTCTAAATCCGTAATAGGGGGTTAAATCATATCCTCCTCCAAACCACCAAATATTATTAGCAACGAATAACCTAAAATTAGCATGAACGGTTGGAACAAAAGGGTTTTTAGGATGAATCACTAAGGATAATCCCATCGCCTCAAATGCCTTATTTTCAAGTTCCGGACGTTGTAATGTCGCAGAAGGCGGCAATTTATTTCCTTTAATATGAGAAAAATTAACGCCTGCTCTTTCAAACACCGAACCATTTTGTAAGACCCGGGATTGCCCCCCCCCACTTTGAGTGTACTCCCATTTATCCGTTATAAAGGTTTGTGTATCTAATTTTTGTAATGCATCGCATATAATAGTCTGTAAATTAAGAAGATATTCTTTACATTCTAAAACTTTCTTATCACTAATCATTCAATATGGTATCCTTAATATTTCTTGACAAATATACATTGTAGCTAGTCCAGCTAAAAATCCAGTTAAATGGCCTTCCCAAGATACTTTTTCTTCGGTTGGAAACAAACTAAAAAAGATACCTCCAAAATAATAAATAGAAACGGCTCCTAAAAATAAACTAATAATCGTAGGCTGATGATACGCACAAGCCAATAAATATCCAAAATAACCCGCAATTAAACTACTGGCCCCTATATGATTACCCCAGCGGCCTACTAACCATACGGCAGCACCACTCATAAACATAATCAACCCTGTTACCCATAAAAATAAAGTAACCCCTTGGGATAAAACAAACAAAGCTAATGCAAATAAAGGAAAAGAATTAAAAAACAAATGATTAAAATTAGCATGCAAAATAGGAGAGAAAATAATACCGATTAAACCACGTGGGGCTCTAGGTAAAATACCCAAATTATTAAATACGGATCCCAGACTCCAATTAACAATATTAAATATCCAAAGTGCACCGATTATTTTCAACATTAAAGGAAATTGTTGATGCGCAGATATATAAAAAAAATCCAGCTCACTGGTGAGCTGGTTAAGAATAGACATAACTTTCCTATTATGGTATTGTAATATGAGCTTTTTTAGGGTGAACTAAAGCATCATACGCTTTATATGATACTTTTATTACTTCAGAATGATTCCCTGCATTAAAAAATATTTCCGTATTTTGAGCTAACTTATCTGAAATATAAATATCCATTTCATATAAATTACCAAAAGGAGGCATAGCGCCTACTTCACAGTCTGGAAATTCCCTTGCAAATTCTTCTTCAGTTGCAAGCGCAATATCTTTGAGATTTAATACTGTTTTTAACAATACAAGATCAAGCACCTCATTTGCGCTTATTACACACATTAACATTTTTGTGGGTGTTTTAACAATAACACTTTTAGCTAGACTATTTTCAGGTATATGACTGCTTTGAGAGATCTCTAATGCTGAAAAAGCAATAGGATGATTCATAATTTGATATGGCACCTTATTACTATCTAAAAAATATTTTAACCTTTTCGATGGCATTATACCCTCCTTTACTCTTAAATTTAAGTTACCTAACTATTCTCCATTCGCCATTTGCTCTTTTACACACCGTGCCATAAGTAGTTCTGACTCTACCATCAATAAATACTTTATTTTTAAATTCTCGGCAATATTCCCCTCTTGGAGTACGACCATCGCGTATTATTACCACTTCTCCGTAGTGACCATTACGAGGATTATCCCAAATAATGACTCGGCCCGGTCTAGAACAATAAGCCCTTTCAAAAGCACGACTAGCACATTCTCTATCAAGTTCATCCATATGTGCGCCAATCTCACTTCCAATGATAGCACCTGCCAAAGTGCCTAATAACGTAACTGCTGGATTATTAGTATGCCCACTAGTAGCAAAAGCCCCAGTAATACCACCCAAGATAGCCCCTGTAGTGGCATTGTTTCCACCAGTTTGAGCGCAACCCGAAAAAGAAAGTAAGCAGACTATCATAGAAATTAATAAATAAGGTTTCATAATATTTTAATACTCCAAAATAAAATAACTGTCTTAATTCTATATAAAATTACAGACAAGTCAATGTTGCATTATTTTTTTCCTAAAATTTTCATAACTTCATCATGATCTAAAGTTTCTTTTTCTAATAATGCTTTAGCAAGTAAATGCAACTTATCCATATGAGTTTGTAAAATTCTCTGTGCTTGCTGATGATTACTCTCTAAAATATGATCAATTTCTTCATAGGCTTTTTCATTAGGATAATAATGTAATGCATCAAATGCTACCACACTACTAAGATTAGAAAGCCCCCAAGACAATACCATTTTCTGAGCAAGATGCGTCGCCCTTTGTATATCATTATAAGCTCCCCCTGTTACATTCATTTTTCCAAAAATGAGTTCTTCTGCAGCCCGACCTCCAAGCATCATAGCGATTTTATCTTCTAAATATTTTCTAGAGTCTAAATAATGTTCTTCAGTCATGGCAAAGTGGGTTACGCCTAATGTTTCATCTCTAACCCCAATCGTTACTTTGTCAAATTTCAAATTATAATTAGGAGAGTATATTCCAACAATAGCATGTCCCGCTTCATGGTAAGCTGTTATTTTTTTATCAACATCAGTGACAATAGCCGATGCAATGGGCAAACCTAAAGTGATTTTATCTTTTGCATATTCAAAATCTTTTTTCGTAATTGCAGCTTGATTGTTTCGCGCTGCATAAATAGCAGCTTCATTCACTAAGTTTTTCAAATCTGCACCTGAAAAACCAATAGTGGTGCCTGCTAAAGATTGAGCATTTATATCTGATGCAAAAATTGTTTTTTGTAAATATACTTTTAAAATGGCTTCACGTTCTACTAAATTAGGTAATCGAATATACACTTTTCTATCAAAGCGCCCCGGCCTTAAAATAGCATCATCCAAAAATTCGAGGCGATTGGTTGCCCCCATAACAATAATGCCTGCATTTCGCTCTTCATCAATATTATCCATTTCTCCTAATAACTGATTAATAGTTTGGACACGACCACTGGATTCAGTTTCTGCTGTTCTTTTAGGTGCAACGGCATCCATTTCATCTATAAAAATAATACAAGGTTTATTTTTTCTGGCAAGTTCAAATAATTTTCGAACACGCGCTGCCCCTACACCTACCCATTGTTCATCAAAAGCCGCTCCTGATACTGCAATGAAAGATACATGCGCTTCCCCTGCTACTGCTCTGGCCAATAATGTTTTTCCAGTTCCAGGAGGACCATACAATAAAATACCCCTAGGAATTTTCGCACCCAAACGTTCAAATTTTTTAGGATTTTTTAAAAAATCAATAAGCTCGCTAACTTCTGCTTTGGCTTCCCCCATCCCCGCCACATCAGAAAAACGCGTTTTAATTTTATCAGGAGTTAACACATCATAATCTAAGGTAATCTCTTCTGAATTAGGAGTAGATGGCTCTGCACCCTGTTTTGGATTCACTTCATCTGGAGGATGATCTAAAATTTGAGTGTTATCAGTACCAGGTTTACTTTGATACCATTCATAGGATTGAAAAAGTAAAAACTGAACACTTAAAATAACGCAAAAAAAGAGTAAACAAGCAGCCAGTGTTTTAAAAAAAACACTGGCTCCATTTAATTCTACTTTAAGCCACCGTTTTACCCAATATAAAAAAACAGTTAAAAACAGTGCGCTTAAAATTAACGATAACAGTGTGAATAGCCACATATTGTTTTTTCCGCTTGTTTTTCAGTAGCCTCAGAACGATATACATTATAACGACAATCTGTAAAACCTTCATTCCAAGCTTTTGAATGTGAGCCTATATTTCCTTCAACATACGTTTTTGCAGCCCTGCAACCTGCACTATAACTTTCGTCACATCTAGCAAAACGCATTTTTGCCGTTGTACAACATGGTTTACTAACTTTATCTACAGCGTGATGACTGCCTCTATGGTATGCCTGAACAAAATTAGAAAAACTAATTAATGCTGTAGCAGACAATAAAACAAGAATAATTAACTTATTAGATTGCATACAAATACTCTCCTATTATATATAAAGCAATTCCCTGTTATTATCGGCTTATTTTTTAGGAGCATAACTGATCTTATTTTCTGAGCAAGTAATTTTGTTTTTACTTTCTTTGTTTTTACTTTCTTTGTTTTTACTTTCTTTGTTTTTACTTGTAAAATTATTAAAAGTAGGCTCTATAGAGGGAGCATATACAGAAGGGGCATATACAGAGGGGGCAAGTATAGGATCTTTTTTTTCTTTCTCTTGCTTATTCGCATAAAACATTCCAAAAATAACTCCCGCTCCTAATACAATACTCAACAGTATGACTGCAGGACTGCCTATTATACAGGTCAAAAACACTGCAAAAAAGACCAACCCTAATACACCGATTATACAGGTCAAAAACACTGCAAAAAAAACCATCCCTAATACACCGAGTGTATCTCTTTTTTTTCTCCAAGTGTTTTTCATTTTTAATGGATGAGTTGTTTTAGAAAAAATATTTGCCTCTTCTTGTAATTTTTCAGCTTTTGCTTCTAAAATTTTTAGCTTATCAGCTTGTGTTAAAAGAATATCAATATTTTTCGTTTGCCTTTCTTTTACCAATTCTAATTTATCTAGGTTTTTTTCTATCTGACTATTATCCATTTAAATTTTCCTTATTTTTTCTAAACTTTTTTAACATAATGACGATACTAATTCTGCAACGAACCTTACATTACATTAACCATTCACGAAGCAGGTTGTCATGAATATTAAAAATATCGCCATTTCTCTTATCTTGATTGTCTCTTTTTTATTATCTGGTTCAGGCGCTATAGCTAAAACCCTAATAAAAGGCATATACATTAATCAGTCTACTGCAGAAAATGCAAAGTATCTTAGTTCTTTAATAGAAAAATCTAAAAGAGCCGGGATTAATACTTTTGTTATTGATTTAGAACGTACCAATCCCGCTTATGTACGCAACATAGCTCTTGTTAAAAACAATGGTATTAAATATGTTGCTCGTATTGTTATATTCCCAGGTGGAGGAAATGATAGTCAAGTAAAATCTCAAAGTTATTGGGAAAAAAGATATAAATTAGTCAATGCAGCTATGGATTTAGGTGCAAGTGAAATACAATTAGATTATATTCGTTACACCCATCAACGTGCTGCTTCTGCTCAAAATTCAAAAGATGTTCATGAAGTAATCAAATGGTTTAAAAATAAAGTTGCACAACGAGGTGTACCTTTACAAATTGACGTTTTTGGCATAGCGAGTTTTGGTGAATCTAAACATATTGGTCAAAATTTAGTGCTATTTTCCAATACGGTTGATGCAATGAGCCCTATGTTATATCCTTCACATTTTGAGCCTTACAAAATGCATGCAAAACAACCCTATAAAACAGTTCATACTGCTTTAATGGGTATTAGAAAACAGTTTAATAATCAACCTTTACCTTTTAAACTCGTACCTTATATTGAACTTTCTAATTATAGATATCCATTATCTACATCACAAAAAGTACAATATATCAAAGATCAGATACGAGCCAGTGAAGATGCCCAAGCAGATGGTTGGTACTTTTGGAGTGCCGGTAATGTATATCAAAATTTATTCGATGTCTTAAGCGTAAAATCACATCAACAATAATAAATTCTGGGCACCATTTAAGCCATATTTACATCCAAAATATACCAAAATGGTGCCAGATATAAAAGTAATCACTTTTAATGCAGTATCGGTTACTAAACGGCGTCCAAATTCTAAGGATAAACTTAAAGCCCCTCCCCATAATAACACACCTGCTATAATTAAAAAATTCTGAAGAAAATCAGATATTTCTAATGTAGCATTAAGTCCTGCAGCCCCTATGCCTAACCAAAATGCAATCGCAATCGGATTAGCCACGGCTAATATAAACCCTAAAACCAAGCTATTGGATAACCAATCCGAGGCAGCAGCTGTATCTTGGATATTCTCTTTAGATTCTAAATTAATTTCTTTAAATGTTTTTAAAATAGTGGTAATGCCCATATAAAATAATAACACTGCACCCGTTAAGCCAATCAAGGTAAAAGTCATCTTATACTGAGTTAAAGCAGATAGCCCAAAAAAGGCAGCTATCAAACAAACACTATTTCCAATAGCCCCTCCTATACGAACATTAAAGGCTGCCCAAAATCCATTTTTCAGCCCTCTTTTTATCATTTCAGCACTAACGGGGCCTATTGGCGCAGCTAAACTCACTCCTAAAATTATTTTCTCTAAAATCATTTTTTGTTACCCTGATAAATTTAATAAAGTCTTCCACAATAATATTAACATTGTGCCTTATCTTTTGGTATTTGATCAATAATTTGACGCGCTTCAACAATACAACTTATAGCTAATAGACTAACACAATTATAATAAAATGCAAAACTCGCTATGTTATTAAAATTTAAATATACTGTAGGGAGCCACAAAAATAACCTGAAGGTTTTATGCATACTGAACTTAATGAAATTCAAATTATCTCTACCCTTCCAAAAAATCTCAATATAAAATTAAGCGAACTATCTCAATTTTCTGCTAAAGCTTTGCTGCTCGCAGATAAAATTGAATCTCGCAAAATAATTAATAAGCATATTTCTCGAAATGAGCCTATATTACTAGCCTTACCCGATGGCTTATGCTTTGTTTTCCCTTTTGGCGTTATAGTCTTAATTAATCTTTCAGAAAAAGAGGAGCAATTGCTTCTTAACTATATAACGCCCTATTTAAAAAACCCTTTTAAAAGCATAAAAAATACACTCATTGAAATGCTTTGGGTCAGCGTAAAACCAGATGCTACTGAAGGTGTATTGGATAATGTGGTTCATATCAAAACGCTCTCCAAAGAGCATTTAGAGTTAATAGCCCATGTATTAGCGAAAAGCATCATGTTAGAGCTGTATGAAGAAACAGTTGCTTCTAATTTTGAATATGTAGAACCTATTGCTAAAAATCTGCTGGTTAAAGGACGATTAACTCAAAATGCAAATGAGCTATTAAAGCATATAGGTGGGAGTCTGTTAGCCGAACATCATATGGTCGGAAAAATAGAAATAAGTGAAAAACCCGCATTATTATGGGAATATGCTCAATTAGACTTTCTATATGAAAAATTAATAGAAGAAATGGAGATCTCTGAAAGACAAAAAATATTAGATAGAAAAATTGAATTACTTAGTAGAACCGCTCAAACTTCTTTAGAAGTTCTTCAACATAAACATGCTAATCGTTTAGAGTGGTATATAATTATTTTAATTATAGTTTCTATTGTATTAGAAGGGTATGCTATTTTCTTTCATGGATTATATAGCTAAGAAGCTATCAAAACTAAAAGGCTGGATTAAATATTTACATTTAATCCAGCCTTTAGTTAAATCAAACTAAAAATTAATTTGATTTTGGAGCTTCTACAGGAGCAGCAGGTTGTACTGCTGGAGCAGGAGCAACTTCTTGTGCAGGCGCTACAGGAGCGACTTCAGCAGGAGCAGCTTCAGCAGGAGCTGGAACATTTTCAGTAGTCGTTTCAGTCGTCGTTTCAGTAGTCGCTGAAGTTGTTTCTTCAGTTTTCTTTCCACAACCGATTAATAGAGATGATGCAACTAGGGCAACAAGAGCCAAGTTTAAAGTTTTCATGGTATATACCTTATATATCAAAATTTAAGACAATTTAATTAAATAGCACTAAAATAATAAATTCTCGAGTAAATTTTGCAAAATCTACCGAGAAGTTATATATTCTGACAGCAAGCGTCAAATACTACAATAGTTTAGTATAAAATAAGTGTAAATAGTATTGTTTTAAATGAATTTATTAAAAATAATCCAAAAAATGGCTTTTTTAAGCATTATATGGTACTATTACTATATGTATGTAGTTTGAATATTAACTTTAGAGAGGTAGAGGAATGATAGATATTAATAATATTGACCAACTGAATCAAGTCCTTAAAGAGATTCAAGATCGTTATGATAATGAATTAATTGCTAAATTAAAGGATCTCAAAGACAGCTTTCAAAAGCGTGTAGCAACCTCTATTCTTTCAACTGATGATTTTAATGCTCAATATAATCAAGTCGTTCTTCAAGCGCATACTAATGCTCAAACCACACTTGATACTTTAGATTTAACGAACGTTATGGATCTTATCGCGCCTGCGAACTCGCCAAGAGCTAGAAATTTACCTGACCCAAATTTAGATATGAATGTATCAGCATCAGCATCCCAAAAATCAAAATTTAAAAATCTTGATCTCTTTAAAAATTTAGATGTTGCACCTAATGATAAACCAGGGCCACAAACTGACCCTACAAACTTTGATTTGAGTAGCAAAGAAATTCAAGACTTTTTAAACAAAAGTCTAGATAATAAATTAAAAAATGTGCCTCGTATGAAATTTGCTCCTCAACCAAGCAAAAAGAACGAGTTAGAAAATGAATATAAATTACGTGCTACCCTTTCTACACCGAGATTAACACGTTAATTTAAAAAAATGTCATTTTCAGATGATGTTATCAATTCAAAATTCAACAAAGTGATTCTGGCTATTCAAAATGGCCAGAATCTCGATTTCATCGATGAGTATGGTTATACTCCCTTAATCCAAGCTGCTATCCATAATAATCCTGAAATGGCATCTTTGCTTTTAAAGCATGGAGCCAAAACGGATCATCCTATCGATATTTCTGGTCAAAATGCCCTTCATTGGGCTATTGATAATGATAATCTAGACTTAGTTTCGCTACTAATAAAATATAAAGCCGATACCAATGCTTATACTCAAGATGGACAACCTCCCCTCTTTAAGCCAATCCTTCGTAAAAATAAATCGTTACAAAATGTCTTAATTAAAGCTGGTGCTGATCTTAATTTTGCAAAGGACTACATTAACGCAAAATTAATGGGGCATCGTTTCGAGCTAAAAGGTAACACGGATGTCTATACTACCAATGGGCTTTTTATTGATATTGATATGGAAGGATTTTATTTAGAGTTTTCCATTGGTTTGATACATGATTCCTTAGAAAAATTTATTAATAGCTATACAGCAAATCGATTAAAGCTTCCTCTTGATGATTTAAAAATCATTATTAAATCACTTGATAATGCTGCTCAGTTACGAGTCTTTAAACATTATAATCAAAAGATAGAAGATCATCTTTCAAAAATTCAAAAATTATTAGAAATGGATTTATTGCTGCTTCCAGTGTCCTATGGTGGTCATGCGATTACCTTTATTAAACAACAAGACGCATGGGCAAAATGTGATCGAGGCGTGCAAAAAAGCACGGACCCAATTGTAATCTATAAAATGAGCAAATCTGATAGCTTGACTTTTAAGTTTTATAAAGAGTTACTCTATACTCGTCAAACAGAAAAAACCATCAAACAAGATCTTCATGTCGACTTAGGGTTAGAGGCTTTCGCAAAACTGCCCATTCATCATCAAATTACAGGGAATTGCTCATGGGCAAACGTAGAAGCAAGCGTCCCTACCATGCTATTTATCTTACTCTATCGAAAAATAAAAGATATCAAAAATCTTCCTATTTTAGTTAAAAATATTGCAAAAATACATGAAGCCTGGTTAGAATGGGATAAAGATAGAGCACTTGAAGAAAGCTTATTAAGCTTTCAAGAAGCAAGTTATAATAGAAAAAAAGCAAAAGCCACCCTACTGGGATCCGTTTTATTCCAAGCTTGTAATTATCAAAAACCACGAGATATTGTACGTGCTAAAAAAATACTCGCTATTTTAATGCAAAAAGAATTCCAATATATTTTACAAGCCTATGTCAATGTATTTATTAAAGGCGCCAAAGGTCAAGTTGCAAAAAATTTCCATGAAGTCTTAAAAGCTTGCGGCTTAAAATTAACAGATTTAGATATTTAATTTTTTATAAAAATATAATGGTATAAAAACATACCCTAACACAATTTAATAGGATATTATTTTGGACACTTCATTATTACAAAAAATAGCTATTTGGGCTATTCCCGTTATTTTTGCAATTACCATACACGAAGCAGCCCATGGTTGGATTGCTAACAAGTTAGGTGATAAAACAGCCCTCATACTAGGGCGTATTACCCTTAATCCTATTAAACATATTGATCTCATGGGCACTATTATTGTGCCTGTTATTTGCCTTAGTGTAGGCAATTTTATTTTTGGCTGGGCTAAACCCGTGCCAGTAAATTATAGAAATTTACACAAGCCTAGAAGGGATATGGCCTTGGTAGCATTAGGGGGACCAATTTCTAATTTCATCATGGCACTTTTTTGGGGTGCAATAATAAAAGTAGGGTTTATCTTGATTGCCAATAATACAGTAGAGAATAATTTTCTTGTTTTAATGGGGCAAGCAGGTGTTTTAATCAATTTGGTATTAGGTATCCTTAACTTACTCCCTATTCCGCCTTTAGATGGTTCACGGGTTGTCTCTAGTGTATTACCAGCAAAAATTTCCTTTATGTATAATAAAATCGAAAATCTTGGTTTTATATTATTAATAGTGCTTATGTTTTCAGGCATACTAGGAAAAATTTTGGGCCCCTTTATTAACTTTGGTTTTCAAATAATTATAAAATTATATGACCTACATAGCACAGGAGCAGTATAGGATATGTTTGAATGGATGCTAGATCCACAATCCTGGTTAGCTTTACTTACTTTAACCGGCTTAGAAATTGTATTAGGTATCGATAATATTATTTTTTTAACAATATTAGTAACGAAGCTTCCAAAACATCAACGAAATAAAGGGCGTATTATTGGTTTAAGCCTAGCCATGGGCACAAGAATTCTATTACTATTATCTTTAGTTTGGGTAATTAAATTAACACAGCCCTTATTTACTCTATTTAATTTCTCATTTTCAGGACGAGATTTGATTTTAATATTCGGTGGCTTGTTTTTAATGGCCAAAAGTACACAAGAAATTCATAACAGTTTAGAGGGGCCAGAAGATGCTCATACTAATATTCATGCCAATATTAAAAATTTCTGGGCTGTAATGTGTCAAATTGCGATTATTGATATCATTTTTTCACTTGATTCTGTTATTACGGCAGTTGGCTTAGCCAACCAATTAGAGGTTATGATTGCGGCTATTGTTATTTCGGTAATTATTATGATGTTTGCTTCTAAAGCAATTAGTCATTATGTTGACAAGCACCCTACTTTAAAAATGCTGGCCTTAAGCTTTTTAATCATGGTAGGCGTTGCGTTATTAGGAGAAGGATTTAATTTTAATATTCCTAAAGGCTATATTTATTTTTCTATGGCTTTTTCATTTGGGGTAGAAATGTTAAATTTAAGATTACGTGGTAAAGAAAATAAAAAGGTTAAATTTAATAGAATCAAATTAAAAAGACAATTTTAATATACAGGATTCCAAATACGAACATGATCTAAGGGCCTGTGAATCCTAAATTTATAAAACAAAAATCAAATAATATAAAACAACTGCGGTCAAGCAACAAACAAATAGTATCCGAGCTAATATTTTCAATATATCTGTAAAAGGCCGACCAGATAATACATTTAATCGATGCCTTGCATAACTATCATCTGTTTTAGATGTATTTAAGGCAAGAGATTTTTGATAATGACTAATCGCTAAATCTCGATCTCCTATTGCATCATAAATCATTCCTAAATTGTGATATGGTTCCATAGTTTCACCCCAAATTAAGAGTGCTTTTTTGTAAAGTGTAATTGCTTTTTCAGCTTGGCCAATAGTTTGATAAAACATACCCAGTTGATTATAAAGGTTAACCATACCAGGATAATAATAAATATTGTCCTCAACACATTGCATATCTCTTACTATATCAGAAGATAAACTAACAGATACATTAGAAACTAATTCAATTAAACGATCATGAATATCTAAATACACCTCTACATCCCAACAAGATAATCGTAAATGTGCAATAAGCGCTTTTAAAGATAAACCATAACAATGCGGTTGAACTGCTTCATTTAAAGAACAAAATTCATCTGCACCAAATCGTTCCATATCGTGTAAAAATGAGCCTGATACTCTAGGGAGATTTGAAAAATGGTATTGTGAACTATATAAACATATTTTAAAAGAATTGGTATTATTCGTTAATAAGCAATCTCCTCCTGTGGCTTTGACATACCGACCCAATGCATCAAAATTTACCATAAAAGCATAACAACCATCGTAAGAAAATAAATCTTTTTGCTTAAATCCAGACCATCGTTCAGATTTAGCAATCCCTTTATCACCTACTATTAAAAAATAATTATTATTTGTCAAGCTTGCAATATGCTTTAAAAAAGCAATAGCACCCAATGGCATCGTAAAAAAACTATTCTCTAACAATTCTATTTTATACTCTTGTAATATAGTATTTAAAATAGAATCGGAGTAAGGAGCAACATTCAATTGGTTTAAAAATTCAAATTGTAGCTCTCTTAAATGCTCAGATTTTGATTGGTTATAATTTTTATAACGACTTTTTATTTTAAATTGAATTTCATTTACTTCTTGATTTTGAATCTGAAATGCATCTTGCTGTATACAGTCAAAAACATAATTAGCAATAATCATTAAAGGAGTTTTTAATTCTAATTCAGATAAAGTGATATTCCGTTCCTCTAAAAAAACAAATTTAGTGTTTTTTATATCACTTGCTACGTCTAATATCGCAAAATCTAAACAGCCTTTATTGACTAAAGATTGAAAATAAGGGTTTTCTTTCCAAAAAGTTTTATTTTTTTCAGCTACATCTGTCATAATATAACAAATAGAAATCGGATCTTTAAGATCTTGAAGGCTAAAAAATGCTTTTAAAAAATAAAAACTAAATTTACCTAGCCCAGCGCCTAACTCGATAATATAAAAAGTTTCAGCTTTTAACTCTGGATGAATAGTTAAAATATCTTTTATAGCATCTAACACTAATTGAGCATAACGAGTAGCTATAAATGCATTAGAAGAAATATAAAAAGGAACCTCTCCTTGCCAAGCGGTTACCCCTTTCGTTTTAAAGTAATTCTGTTGTAATGTCCATAAAGAAGAATTTCGAAGCGGAGTATATGCCTCAATATGATAAGCATCCGTGCCTGTTTGTATTGAAGTGTTTATCATATTTTTTCAAATCCATTAAAATCCCAAAGTTTCTTATCCATAAGTTGACTCGCATTTACATTTTGCAAAGCATTTAACATATTACTGGGTATTTTAGGGTTTTGAATAGCTAATTCTGCCAGTAATTTTTTCATTTTAGCCCGTGCTAAATTTGGTTGAGATCCGCATAATGTACAAGGAATAATAGGATATTCTTTCATAGCTGCATAACGAATAATATCTTTTTCTTGTATATAACATAAAGGTCTAATAACCACATGCGCTTTATCGTCTGTTAATAATTTAGGCGGCATAGATTGAATTTGTCCATTATACATCATGGACATTAATAATGATTGAATTAAATCATCTCGATGGTGCCCTAATGCTATTTTATTAAATCCATTTTTTTTAGCATAATTATAAATATTACCACGTCGTAATCTAGAACATAAACCACAAAAAGTTTTGCCAGTCGGCGTTTTTTCTTTGACTACACTATAGGTATCTTTAGTTAAAATATCAAACGGAAGATTATGTTCTGTTAAATAAGCTCTTAATTTCAGATCATTCCATCCCGGTTGAGATTGATCTAAAATAAAAGCTAATATTTCAAATTTCCCTCTTTTTCGCACTAACATCTTAGCAAGCAAACTTAACATGGTTAAAGAATCTTTACCACCAGAGACGCAGACTAATACCCTATCGCCCGTTTCAATCATTGAATAATCATGTATTGCCTTACTCATATAATGCAATAATTTTTTTTCAAGCTGAGCAACTTTTTTAGCGGTATTGCCTGGAGGAATAAAATGAATAGAATTGGTAACAATAGGAGTAGCTAAAACCTTGGACATTTTTTATTTATCTTTATCTTTATCTACTTTATCTTTTTTAGCAAAATGAGCTAAAAAAGATTTGGTTTTTGGAGCAGAAGGAGCTGGTACGCCAATCCCAACATCTAAAAAATCAAAACTACTCACTGGTTTTTGAGGTACATTAGTGTCCGATGAATCAGATGGCTCTGGTAGTTCCTGTGTTTGGACAGAAGGAATGCTTGGATCTACGATGGGCGGTATTGATTCAGATGGGGCAATAGAAGGTTGCCCTGTTTGCACCTCTATGGTTGCATTTACAATTGGTGTATTTACAATTGGTGTATTTACAATAGTATTTGTATTCACTAAAGGCAGCTTATGCTTTTCTACAGCGGGCGTGTGATCAGAAGTCTGGAGATTAACTTTATCTTTTTTAGGTAATAATGCGGGGCTAATACCAACAACAATTTTTTTAAGAAAATCAGCTTTAGGCGCTTTAAATCCTAAAAAGCGATCCTGAAGCTGAGCCAAAGCGAGCTCTTTTTCAGTGTCTGAACTTTTTTGATCACGTTTTTTTTTATTATTATCTAATATACTCATACAAATCAAGCCGTTATATAATGTTAATTTATAACATAATAGTTATAATAAGGTAAATAAAATCTTCACCTCTATTTTACCATTTTTAGTCCTCACTCGTCTTCAATATATTAATTTTATATTAATTTTTTTTATAAATAACAGATTCACAAGCAGATTCATTCGGGCTGCCCATCTTTACAACTTGTTCAGCAAGAGTGCTCATCCCTCCTGTAGCAATACCTGCTATAATAGATACCCCTTCTTGCAACAACCCTTTTGGGTTAAAGGAAAATTTAGGATCCTCTATTGTACCCCCTACCTGAACATATTTAGCGAACTGCCCTATTTCTATATTTAATTTACCTTTAGGTTTATTATAAATTTCAAAATCTAATGCTTTGTTTTTTAAGTTGATTTTTCCACTACCCCACACATTAAATTGCTTGGTTTCTAATCCAAAATTGTTTTTCGCATATGCCATACCCTCTTTTAGATCTAAGCGAAGTGCAGCACACTGAATGTAGGTATGTTTTTCTTTTTCAATTGCAGGATTAAAAACATGAAAAAACTTAAAGAAAAGCTGACTAACTGATGTTTGAAACGTTTTATCTTCTAAAACCGCATTCTTCATTACAAAAAAAGCATTGCCAGTCAAACTACTAATAATTTCATCAAAAGTAGATCCTCGCCCTGTTGCCCAAAGCCGCATTTGGGTATTACCCCCTAGCAAACCTTTATTACCCCCAAGCACCTCATTTAACAATTTTGCAAAAATAATATCATTGGCCTGCATATTAATATTCGCATACCCGTTATTCAAAATAATACTCCCTTGAACGATACCCTGTGCCAAAGTGAAACTAAAAGGCGATAAAATAATTTTTTGTCCTACAACTTGTGTCCTTAATTTTATATTATTCAATAAAATTGAAGTAGTTTGTAAGGCATCAAATTGAAAATTTAAAACCGTGGTTCTTGATGTAGATTTGGAAATAAAAAGAGCAAGGTTAGAAAGAGGACCCGGAAAATCTTTAAGATCAAAATACTCAGATTTTAGGTGACCATCAATATGATTTTTTTGAAAAACTAAATCACCCTTTAGATAACTTTTTCTCCTTTGAGCCTTTAGTTTTTTTATACTCACTTTTTTGGTGTTCAACCCTTGTAGAGTGCCCGATAAAAGATCAATATAATAATGCTGATCAGATTCCGTAGTTTTAATTTTTAAATCTTCAATAATAAATGCATCTATTTCTAGTTCCATATCTACATTAGAAGATACTTGTCGCTCCATTTTAAGAAGCATCCATGGATCTAATCTGAGTACCAGTGTTTTAGCAGATAGCAAGGTACTCGCCTTGGTATCTGTTTTAAAAGCAACACTGACTTCTTTCATGGTTACCGTGGGTAAGGGCCATACTGTAAAATTTAAAGCCCCCTTCACTTGTAATTTTTGTCCTGTTAATAGTTCAACTTCTTTTAACACTATTTTTTTTACTTGGTCTTCATCTATAGAGGAAATGACAAAATAAATTGTCCCCCCAATAAAGATGAAAAAAGCTAATAAACTTAAAAAGGTTCTTACCCAGGATTCCACAATAGTTGTCATAATTAATATAATGGTATAATTTAGAGTACTTAGAGTACATAGTGTTATTTAAAGCCAATATTAAAATTGTAGAATATAATTAAAGGAGACACATAGATAATATTTTAGGATGTACATTTATATGCATAACAAGAACAACACACTTGTTCTAGAAAAAATAGGCATGAATGAGTTTAAGCCTTTTCCCTTATTAACTAATCCTATGTCGCAAACTATTATTGCATTTTATAGGCCCCCCTATTCTGATACACTCAAAACCCGTAAACATTTAATTTCCTTACCTGATGACGATATTTTGGTATTAATGGAAAACACACCTTCTTCTTGGAAAAAAGGAGATCGCATCGTATTATTAGTGCATGGATTAACAGGATCTTATCTATCTAATTATAATATTCGTTTATCTCAGCTTTTTTTAAATCAAGGCCATAAAGTCATGCGCTTAAATTTAAGGGGTTGTGGCCCTGGTCTAGGCTTAGCTCGGTTTCCTTATCATGCAGGCTGCAGTGATGATACCAATTTTATTCTTCATTGGATTGAAAAATCCTTTCCCAACTCTCCTATGACTCAAATAGGCTTTTCATTGGGAGGAAACATTACCCTAAAAATGTTAGGTGAAAATCCAAGCATGCCTTTGCCTGATCAGCTAGACAGCGGAATAGCTATTGCACCACCCGTTGATATATTAAACTCAAATTTATTACTCAGTATGAATAAAAATAAAGTTTTTGATCAATATTTTGTGAAACAATTATTAAAACATGCTCAAATCTGTCATCAGCACTTTCCAGAGTTGCCAGACTTAGATTTACCCAAAAACTTAAATTTATATACATTCAATGATCTCTACATTGCACCACGAGCAGGTTTTGAAAATGCTTTAGATTATTATACTCGCTGCAGCGCAGGACCACTTTTAAACAATATTAAAATTCCCACATTAATTTTGCATGCACAAGATGATCCCTTTGTTTGCGTGAAACAGTATTTACCGTGCAATAATCCCAATATTGATTTTGTCTCTACTCAAGCGGGAGGACATCTCGGTTGGATGGGTTTAAACAAGGTAGAAGGAAAAATCACTCCATCTCAATGGATGGATGAATTAATTATACAATGGCTAAAATGGTTTGAATCCGCTAAGACGGCATGCTAACCAACCAATAGACTACACCCAATACAAAAATCGTAATCAGTAAACATGCAACTATAGCATCTACTGCATTATCTGAGAGTCGCTTATTTTTTACCATACACTCTTAACACCACTCTATTTTATATTTAATAAATGCTGCATGCATAGTAAAACTCCCTTTACTCTCCCAATCATATTCAAAGCTTAAATAATTGTTATCCTTAAAATCAAAGGCTATGCCTAACCCTATAATCTTAGTATATTCAGGACCCGTTATACTATATAAACTACATCCTGACTCTGACAAACCAGGAAAACTAGTCAACATCCTTTGTTCTTCATTCATAATACCCTGCAATGCTAATAAACGAATATAAGGGGTATAACGCCAATTACCCCCTTGATAATTGAAATATGGGGAAGAAAACGAAGGGCACCAATTTTTATTAAAATAATTATCATAAGAAAGTAATACACCCAATCCTAGTTGTGCATCATCTAAGGGCTCATTTTGCACATTTAGTCCATTTGGCATTTGGTAAGCATGGGTTCTAACATGGCCATAAGTAGCCATAACATGCGGCACTATGTGATACCGAAGAGAACAGTATCTTCTACAAAAATCATACCCTGCTTCTAGTTTTCCATTAAACTGCCAGCCGGTAAAATAGCTTGAATTATCAAGCAAGAGATCATTCCCCTGAGCATATCGATTTAAAGCAAAAGAAGCCACAGCACTATAATAAATATCACACGTTTGGTAACGACCATATACCAAAGCCTGATTACTCTTCATATCAAAAGCATTTGTTGAAAGATCTTGATCATGGAGGTGTTCTTGAGAATAAGCATAAGCAAAACCTAGCCTCAATTTATGATCAAAATTTCTTTCTAGCCCTATTACTAAGCCTTGACCATATCCATTATAGCCCGAAGCTAAATCTCTATTATCTTGACTTACATGCGCTCCAAAACCTTCTACCCAAATCCCATACTGCTTATTTCTTCGTTGATAACATTTCTCATCATCTCCGGCAATATAAGGAAGATAGGAGGTTTTTTCATATTTCCTTCGATTAGCTAAAATATAACTATCAAAATCTATATTTTTTGCTATCTGATTAACTGGAATTGAAAATAAAGATATTTGATTACAAATACCATTAGGTACCAAACCTGGATTGGTTGCGCAATCCAAAGTACATCGCGCATTAGCTGAAAAACTAGAAAACAAAGCAGCTAAAATTGGTAAGCTTTTAAACCTATACAAAATATTTATCATCTATTAGCACCACTCAACACGATATTTTAAAAAGGCGGAATACATTTTAAAATTACTTCTTTTTTCAAAATCATGCTCTAACATTGTTAAATTAGTTCTTTTTTCAAAAAGATACTCTAAAGTTAGAAAACTATTATCTTTAAGATTTAAAGTTAAACCCAAACTGCTCTGCAAACTATTTGCACCTAAGTTGGTGCCAGTAGTGATTAACTCAGGGCCGCCCGCAATAAACTTACTTACACTTCTTGGATTTGAATTCACCGCATCATAAAGCGCTGCAAGTTTTACATAAGGTGTCAATTTATATTTTTTACAACAAATATAATTTTTAGCAATTTTAATACCCAAACCTAAATCTACTTCCTGCATATCATCATACTGCACATTTTTAAAACCAGCTATCGGCGCACCTGTTTCTGAAAAATCTTCAGTTCGAATATACACGGTTTTAAATATCAGATGAGGCACAATAACCAATTTACAAGTCCGATACTGATACCCACCCTCTATATAACTATTAAACTGCCAACCGCCAAATTTGGCTTTAGCATTTTCTGCCAGTCCAAAAGGAATAGAATCGATCCCACATGCATTAGGAAATCTATTAATATTGGAAGCTAAATCAATAAATCTTTCCTGATTATAGCTATTATACCCTAAAGACAGTATACCATCCCAATATAGTCCATTACATAACTCGTGATTGGCATAGAGAAAGCCTTGGAAGGTATCCGCAGCTAAGGTATTATTTATCATTCCTTTTGAAGTACTATTGCTTTTAGAATAAGCAACAGCAGCACCCGTATTTAAAGACGGATACAAAGCCTTATCATAGCCGCCTATCACACCCCATTGCTGTGCAGTATATCCAGTGCCGGTTATAATATCATCCCCTCCTTGATCTAAGCCAGAATAATAAAATTCAAGCCATGTCCCCCTTTTCATAGAGCAGTTTAAGGGTTCTTGAGAGCAATATAGATTATCCATACGCCCTGTAATAACTGAAAATCCACGAGAGGTAACTCCATTAGATATGGCTAATAAATTGCCATTTACGGGTAATGTCAAACTGGCTAATGCGCTTTGCAATGCAAGTGCATTAGGCTGGGCATTTAAGGCATCATATACCGGTACCAAACCAGGCGCAGTAGTTTGAATGCTAGGACCTACTGTATCAAAAAACTGAGCAATAGATGATATTATAGAATTATTAGGGACAATTTGACTCATAGGCGTGGTGATAACAGTAATATCCAAATTTGGAGTACTATACGTTGGAACAAATCGATAAGTGGCTGTATTCATTGGTGTATTAGAATCCAAAGAAAGAGAAGGTGTGGTAATAATATTATCCAATACTGTACTATTAGGTATAGTATTGCCGCTCATAAGTAATTTTAAACCGTTGGTTGGAATAGTAAATGCAGTTGTAGCATTTAATCTACTATAATTTGCGCCTCCATTCGTTACGATTAAATTCAAACTAGAATCTGGATTTCCCGTATAGGTGCCTACTGACAAGGTATTAGTAGTAGCACTAGACCCAGATAAAGTACCAATTTGCACGATGCCATTATTAATTAAGGTAGGCGCTACAGTAACATTATTGGAGACTAAGAGTCGAGCACATGCATTTACAATGGTATTAGTGGCATAAATATTATGATTTAGGAGCAAAGTACCGGCATTAATATTGACTTGCTTTATAGGTCTCTCTAATGTTCCTATCCAATCACGTGATACATTAAGACTATTACTTACCGAGTTTCCTTCAAAAGTCACTATACCTTCATAATTATCAGTACTTTGCTGACTTACCTGACCTACCCAACCATTAATATTTTTATTAGGGGCAATTCTTAATTCTGCATTAGAAAGATAAAATAGGACATTACCGTATATATTGCCTGTGGTTTTCACAACACTGCCAGTACCACCATATAATATTACCTTCATCCAATCAGTACTCGTTCCTATCTCCCCAGTAATAGTATGACTTCCGAATAAGAGTAAGCGAGAACTTGGATTCTGACCACTATTACTTTCCACATTAGCGGTTAAATTGGCACCATCCCTCATAATGAACCATGAGTCACCCGGTAAATATAAAGTAGACACTCGTACATCAGAATTAGCCGTAACCTGGCCGGCTCCCTCATCAAGCTCGATCAATCTTAATATGTTACCTGTTGGAGTGACACTTCCCAAAATAGTACTTATGCCTTGAAATGCAATATCACCAATGTTATTGCCCCCGCTGGCAGTCACACTGACACCACTGGTTTGTCCTATGTTTTGAGCATCCAAAACATAGAGTTTATTGTCGGTTTGAAAATCAACGCCGTCAAGCCCACAGTCACCAGTGTCGCACCCTACCTCATCTGAGCCATTAATAATAAGCCTAGCTGCCCTGGCATCATTGGTATTACTTAAGAAACTAGATATAAAAACAGTGGAAAATAATAAACTACGTACCAATGTATTCATGTTTAAAAGCCATCCCTTGAGTATTCATCCTAATAGTTTTCTTCAAGCTACAATATCACACTAAATGAAACTAGCCAATCGACCCATTCATATCAAATCTATCGATTAGCACCACTGCACACGATATTTTAAAAAGGCAGAATACATTGTAAAGTTACTGCTTTTTTCAAACGCATGGTCTAGCATTGATAAATTACTTCTTTTTTCAAAAATATACTCTAAAGTTAAAAAACTATTATCTTTACGATTTAAAGTTAAACCCAAACTAGTTGCAAAACTATTAGCCCCTAAGTTGGTACCAGTGGTGATTAACTCCGGGCCACCCGCAATAAACTTAGTTACACTTCTTGGAGTTGAATTCACCACATCATAGAGCGCTGCAAGTTTTACATAAGGTGTCACTTTATATTTGTTACAACAAATATAATTTTTAGCAATTTTAATACCCAAACCCAAATCTACTTCCTGCATATCAGCATACTGTACATTTTTAAACCCAGCTATCGGGGCACCCGTTTCTGAAAACTCATCGGTTCTTAAATAAACGGTTTTAAATATGACATGAGGCACAATCACCAGTTTACAAGCGCGATACTGATATCCGCCCTCTATATAACTATTAAACTGCCATCCCCCGAACATAGCTTTCGCATTTTCTGCCAGTCCAAAAGGAATAGAATCGATCCCACATGCATTAGGAAATCTATTAATATTAGAAGCTAAATCGATAACTCGTTGTTGATCATAATTATTATACCCTACAGAGAGTATACCATCCCAATATAATCCATTACACAACTCATGACTGGCATATAAAAAGCCTTGAAAGGTATCTGCAGCTAAAGTATTATTCATCATTCCGGCTGAAGTAGTATTGGCATGGGCATACGCAAAAGCAACCCCTGCATTTAAAGAGGGATAAAAAGCTTTATCATACCCTCCAATCAAACCCCATTGCAGTGCAGTGTATCCAGTACCAGTAATCACCTCATCTCCACCTTGATCAAAAGCAGAGTAATAAAATTCAAGCCATTGACCACTATTCATAGAATATTTTGGAGGTTCTTGACAACAATAAGGATAAAACTCAGCACATTTATACCGTGTTTCTCCTCTAGCAAATTCTGCCCGATTATTATCCATACGCTCGGTAATAACACTAAAGCCTCTGTTGGCCCCCTCTCTAGCAATCGCTAATAAATTACCATTTACAGGTAAAGTTAAACTTGCTAGCGCTGCATCTAAAGCTAAAGCATTCGGCTGCGCATTTAATGCATCATACACTGGTACCAAAGCAGGCGCTGAACTTTGAATAGTCGGACCTAACGCATCAAAAAACCGAGCAATAGAAGATATTGCAGAATTATTAGGGACAATTTGACTCATAGGCGTGGTGAAAATAGTAATATCCAAATTTGGAGTACTATACGTTGGAACAAATCGATAAGTGGCTGTATTCATTGGTGTATTAGAATCCAAAGAAAGAGAAGGTGTGGTAATAATATTATCCAATACTGTACTATCAGGTATAGTATTGCCGCTAATAAGTAATTTTAAACCGTTGGGTGGAATAGTAACTGCAGTTGTAGCATTTAATCTACTATAATTTGCGCCTCCATTCGTTACGATTAAATTCAAACTAGAATCTGGGTATCCGGTATAGGTATCTACTGATAAAGTATTAGTACTAGGACTAGGCCCAGATAAAGTACCAATTTGCACGATGCCATTATTAATTAAGTTAAGCGATACAGTAACATCATTGGAGACTAAGAGTCGAGCACATGCATTTACAATGGTATTAGTGGCATAAATATTATGATTTAGGAGCAAAGTACCGGCATTAA
>CANJXG010000002.1 GCA_947478905.1 Coxiellaceae bacterium | reverse complement strand
GCCCCGCAGCGGGGCGCCCTCTCCCGTTACGGGAGAGGGGATAATTTGTTCGCTATGCTCACCAATGATCTAATGATCTGTTGCCAAAAATTATAAAAATTTCAATGTTATTTGATGAGCACAGCAAATCAATCCCTTCTCCCGTAGCGGGAGAAGGTGCCCACAGGGCGGATGAGGGGTTATAAAAACTGTAAAATCATTTCCAAAACATTATCAATGTCATGCAAAACTTCATTATTCCAAAATCTTAATACTTTATAACCTTTTCCTTCTAAATATTCAGTTCTTTCTTGATCATACATTACAGTATCAAGATGATGAGAACCATCAAGTTCAATAATCATTCTTTTCTCACGGCATATAAAATCAACAATATAAGGCTCTATAATATATTGCCGAACAAATTTATGCCCATTTAAACGTCGATTACGTACAAAATACCACATTCTATTTTCAGCATCGGTGATATTTTCTTTAAGTATACGTGCACGCCTGTGTAAAATCGTTTGCATTATTTTAGATAATTATAAATTTTTAAGCCCCTGCAACCATCATATTTTCAATGAAAATGGAGCCAGTTTGAACACTATGACGCATATCAATATCATCAACACTGATCCCCAAAATATTCTGATAGAGGTCTTTTAAATTCGCAGCAATAGTGATTTCTTGTACGGGATATTGGATTTCCCCATTTTCTACCCAAAAGCCTGAAGCCCCTCTAGAATAATCTCCAGTCACAAGATTCACGCCTTGCCCCATCAACTCAGTTACTAATAATCCTGTGCCCATTTGCTTTAATAATGCTTCAAATGTCAAATCTGAAGCATTAAATTCGACCAATGCATTATGCACTCCGCCGGCATGTCCTGTATTGGGTAATTTTAATTTACGTGCTGAATAGGAACTTAATAAATACGTTTGTAATATGCCATTAGAAATTAATGCTCTATTGCTAGGAGTGGCAACGCCCTCTCTATCAAAAGGGGCGCTCGCTAATCCCCCTAGCATATGCGGAGATTCAGATATAGTAATATTTTTATTAAAAACAGCAGTATTTATTGCGCCTAATAAAAAAGAAGCTTCCCGATATAAAGCACTCCCTTCAATAGCATTTAAAAAGTGATCAATTAAACCCGAAGCAACGCTTGCATGAAATATAACGGGAATATTTTGAGTGGAAATTTTACGAGGATTCAATCGTTGAATCGTGCGCCAAGCTGCTTCACGACCCACACGTTGTGCAGGGGATAAACCAGATGCACTTCTAGATACCGTATATTGATAATCACGTTGCATACCTAAAGCAGAACTTGCACCCTCTTGACCAATAACCACACAAGATAAAGAATGCAAAGTACTAGGATAACTTCCTATAAATCCATGACTATTTCCATAAATACGATAAGCTTGATTAGTTGATAAAGAAGTACCATCACTATTTGTAATACGTTTATCATAGTCTAAAGCTGTTTTTTCACACTCTAAAGCGACCGCCTTTGCTTGATCAATAGAGAGATCCCACTCATGATATAAATCTAAATCTGGAATATTTTGGGCCATCATTTCTTTATCAGCCAAACCCGCACACCTATCTTGTTCGGTATACTTAGCGATATCAATGGCTGCTCGTACTGTTTTTTTCAATGCCTGTAATGATACATCGGTTGTACTGGCCGATCCTTTATGTTGATTAACATAAACATTAACACCAACTGATTTGTCTCTATTAAACTGAAGGGTTTCGACTTCCCCTAATCGGACTGTGAGATTTAAGCCCTGTGAGCACTGCGCACCTACTTCAGCTTGCGTTGCTCCCATCTCTTTTGCTAATTCTAAAATATCGTGAATGATGGTTTTATATTTTTTTTCATCTACAAATTCTGTTAGTGTATTGCTCATTTTTGCGTTCCTCCAACCGTCATTTCATCAACCAACAAAGTAGGTTGACCAACGCCTACAGGAACACTTTGCCCCTCTTTACCACACACGCCAATCCCCGAATCTAATTCTAAATCATTTCCAACCATAGAGATTTTATGCATAATTTCAGGCCCATTGCCAATCAAGGTTGCTCCTTTGACTGGATAGGTTATTTTACCATTTTCAATCATATACGCTTGACTGGCTGAAAAAACAAAATTACCGGACGTAATATCCACGGAGCCGCCTCCAAAATTCACAGCATATAAACCTCGTTTAACGCTTTGAATAATTTCATGTTTAGTATGCGGGCCAGGCAACATAAATGTATTAGTCATTCTGGGCATAGTAATATGCGCATAAGATTGTCGTCGACCATTTCCAGTAGAAGAGACTCCCATTAATTTCGCATTGAGCTTATCTTGCATGTATCCTTTAAGAATACCATTTTCAATTAATACCGTGCGCTGACTTTGCACTCCTTCATCATCGATGGTTAATGATCCCCGACGATTTGCTATGGTACCATCATCTACAACCGTACATAAGGGGCCTGCAACACGCTCCCCAATCCGACCTGAAAATACAGAAGTGCCTTTACGATTAAAATCTCCTTCTAAACCATGTCCTACTGCTTCATGCAGTAACACACCAGGCCATCCAGGACCTAAGACTACTGGCATCATCCCTGCAGGTGCCTCTTTGGCTTCTAAATTTACTAAGGCTTGCTCTACTGCAGCTCGCGCATACTCTAAAGCAATCGCACTATTATTATCTAAATAATAATGATATCCACATCGACCGCCTCCTCCTGCTGATCCAGATTCTCTTTTACCTTGAGCATCACTGACGATCACATTCACATTTAAGCGCACCAAAGGTCGAATATCACCATGGTAAGCACCCTGTGAATTCATCACTAAAATCGTTTCATAACTAGCAGATAAACTAACGGTTACTTGAGTCACTCGAGGATCTTGTTTTCGAGCATGTAATTCAACTTGTTTTAATAATTGAATTTTGTCATGTGCATTTAATGAATCTAAAGGATTATCGGGCGTATACAAAACAGGAATAACGCTATGAGGAGATCGATGCCAAGCCTGAATGCTCCCTTGCTGACCTCGATGCGCAATTCCTCTGGCTGCAAGCGCTGATTTTTCTAAAGCGGGCAATATAATATCATCTGAATAGGCAAACCCAGTTTTTTCTGCACTGATGGCTCTCAGACCTACCCCTTGATCAATACTGTTTGAACCACTTTTGATAATCCCATCTTCTAATATAAAAGATTCTTGTGCAATATTTTGAAAATATAAATCAGCTGCATCAATTTGGCCGCCTAGCATATTAGATAAAATGCTTTCAAGATGGTTCGTTGTTAAACCCGCAGGTTCTAGTAATCGATGCGAAGCAGCATCTAATAAAGTAGTCTCTACATTTTTAGGATTCATGTTTTATTAAGTCTTTATATTCTTTGGAAAAAGGAAAACGATCTTTTAATACTAAAAGATCACTCGAAGCTTTATTTTTATCATCAAAATGCCGTGCTAATGTAATTCCTAACCATAAAGAACGAGAGGTGGCACCGGCTATTTGAGTATATTGTGAATAATAATGCATTGCGGTTTCAACATTTTTATTGAAATATTCAATATAAGCTAATTCTAAAAGGGCCTTAAAACACTTTGGATCGTGACTTAAGGCGCTTTTAAAATATTGAATAGCACGTGCTTGATCAGGAATTTCTAAAACACACAAACCTGCATTTTCAAAGGCTTGAGCTGCATTGGTATATTCTGGATCTTTTAAAGCTTTTAAAAATTCTTTCTCCGCAGCTCTATATTCTTTTTGGCGATATAAAAAGGTACCATAATTATTATGCTCAATTCCCCCTTTGGGATGTAAAGCAATCGCGTGTTTATATGCTTTTTTAGCTGCTTCTACTTCGCCTACCTTATCAAAATAAAAAGCCATACCATAATGTGCCTCAGGTAATTCAGGGGCTAATTTCATTGCTCGATTTAATTTTAATTTGGCACGACTCACTTGATCTTGATCAAGATAGGCTAATCCCAATTGAATATTGAGTTGGGCAGCCTTTACAAAATCTGATTGCGCCTCACCATTGCGCTCGCGCTGCGCATCATTAAATGACGTTGCACTACAGCCGGTTAAGGCTAGTACTAAAAATAAACATACTATTTTAATGTAAAGTACGATTTTTTTCACGCATTTCCATTAAAGCAATATGGCCCATTGTTTGACACACTTGCGCATAGCCTTGAGGATCCAATTCTAAATAGGGGTTAGTCATTGCAGGATAATAAATTAGTCCTTTTTCATCTACTCTAATTTCTAAACAAAAATGAGATGTTTTATTTTTACTATTAGCGATTTTTGTATTTTTCAATTTAAATTTTTGCAACCATTTAATCATTCTTTAAATACCATGTTTAATTTTAGTTATAATTCAAACTGATGCCGAATCGCAGAGTCGAACTGCGGACCTTCACATTACGAATGTGCTGCTCTACCAACTGAGCTAATCCGGCCTTTAGAAGATTGTCTCATTATAAAATTTATAATACCAATTAACAACTAGCATAAAAACAAATTTTGTTCTATATTAGAAAATAAGTACTGTATAACCAATTATGCGTACTATAATGCTAACTTGGAGAGCTCTATTATGTATATAAAATCTACACTACAACAAGCGCAGCGCGCTTTCACCTTAATTGAACTCATGATTGTAGTCGCAATTATAGGTATTTTGGCTGCTATCGCTGTTCCGGCTTATAATGATTATTTGGTCAGATCACGCATCACTGAATTAATTAGTGCAGGCTCTGCTGCAAAAATAGGAGTTACGGAATACCGTCTTACGAATGGTACGTTACCAACCACCAGCGCTGTAGCCGGTGTAAGTAATGTAGTCAGTAAATATGTTTCCAGTTTAGTGGTAGGTCTTGCTGGTGTTATTACTATCACTGGTAAAGCAACCGCTCTAGGAACTGGTGGTGCTTTTGCAATCATCTTAACTCCGACCTTTAGTACTGGAGCAGTTCAATGGACGTGTACTGCTACAGGTGCAACACAATTTGCTCCAGCCTCTTGCAAGTAAATCATTATTCTAAAAAAGCGGCCTTTATGGCCGCTTTTTTATTAATTATTTTTTCTATAACCGCCCTGCTCTATTGGCAAGGACTCAATGGTCCTTTTTTACTAGATGATGTACAAAACCTCTGCGGAGCAAAAATAAGAGATCCTTCTTGGCAAGAGTGGTTTCGAGTAAGTTTCGCAAATAATTCTGGCCCCTTTGGGCGGCCCTTATCGGTTGCAAGTTTAGCATTAAACGAGTATTGGCTAGGATCGGAAGCTTTTGGCTATAAACTAATAAATGTATGCCTTCATCTCACTATTGGATTACTCATTTATAAGTTAATCTATCAGTTATCAGTTCAATTAGAATCAAATAATGATAAAACCGCTTCTATTATCGCACTCATTACTACTTTCATATGGCTTATCCATCCTCTTCAAGTAAGCACGGTATTATACGCTGTGCAACGCATGGCTCAAATGGGTACATTTTTTTTAGTATTAGGTATGCTTTTTTATGTACAAGGCCGAGTTAAACTCAGTTTTTTATGTTGGCCTTTAGCTATTTTAAGTAAAGAAACTGGTGTTTTACTTCCTTTTTACTTACTTGCTATAGAATATTTTATAGAGAATGCTAAACATCCTAATCCAAAAAAATTACACCATTTATTAATAATCAGCACATTAACTGCTCTTTTCTCTGTAGCGTATTATCTCAATCATTATGCACTATATTATCAAGATTTTATTAATAAAGGGTATACCTTAGGTCAACAAATTTTCACACAAATTGAAATTCTTGGCTTTTATATTCGTTTAATATTTTTACCAAAATTAAGTCATATGTCACTATTTCAAGACGATTTCCCGATCGTCACCCAAATAAGCTGGACGCTTCTTTTTTCAATAACATTTTTTTTAAGTTTAATGCTGGTTATTTTTTTAACAAGAAAAAAATATCCTATTCTTGCTTTTGGGGTATCTTTTTTTTTCATCTCTCATCTGATTGAATCTAGCGTTTTACCTTTAGAATTGGTCTTTGAACACCGAAATTATTTAGCGATATTAGGGCTGATTTTTATTCCTAGTTATTATATTGGCAAATCTATTATTCGCGTTTTTAATCTATTTATTATAATAAGTCCCTTACTCATTATTTTATGCTTTATGACTTTTATACGTATTCAATCTTGGTCAAACGCGGAGTTATTTTTAAAATTAGAATTACTAGAACATCCTAATTCACCTCGTGCTCAAGTAGAATGGGCAAATTTTTTACTAGAAAACAATGAATTTGCGCAAGCTGATATTCATTTGAATTTAGCACATAGCTTAGCGCCTAACAATGCAGGTGTCATTTTACATAGAATATTAATTCAATGTGAGCAACCTCACGGTGATAAAAAAATGATTCAACAGGCCTTAAACGATATACAATACAAAACTATCACACCTTATGCCATTTTAGTACTGGATAATTTAGTTCAAAAATCTTTTAAACAACAATGTTCAAGTATCTCTTCTGAGAATATTTTAAAAATACTCGATGCGGGTATTCATAATTCTGGAGTACAAACTCAAAAAAATTATCTCGCTACGCTGTATCATCTACGCGCTGGTATGCATGTTCTACATCATAATATGCACAATGCCATTCAAGATTTAGATACGGCATACCAACTTTATCCAAAACGTCTTGGACCTTTAATAGAAAAAGTAAAACTTCAAATAGCATTGAAAGAACAAGTTGCAGCGCAAAATACTTTGAATACAATCATCACATTAGCTCAAACCCAATGGATTGAAAATCGTCCAGTTTTAATACAACTACATAACGAAATTCAAGCAATAAACCCATAAGACACTCATCACAAAAAAATAAACTATGCTAATATATATATATTATTTAACGGGAATGACTATGCATATAAAATATAGACAACAATTTACTATACGCGCTTTTACCTTAATTGAACTCATGATTGTAGTAGCCATTATAGGTATTTTAGCCGCTATCGCGGTTCCAGCGTACAATGATTATATGGTTAGATCTCGGATCACTGAATTAATTAATGCTGGCTCTGCTGCAAAAACAGGGGTTACAGAATACCGTCTTACTACTGGTACTTTACCAACCACAAGCGCTTTAGCCGGGGTAAGTAATGTAGTCAGTAGATATGTTTCCAGTTTAGTGGTAGGTACTGCTGGGGTTATTACTATCACTGGTAAAGCAACTCCTCTAGGCACTGGTGGTGCTTTTGCAATTACTTTAACCCCGACCTTTAACAACGGAGCAGTTCAATGGACCTGTACTTCAACTGGTGCAACACGATTCGCTCCAGCCTCCTGTAGATAATCAAGAAAGCATGAAAAATACAGATCTAAGCACTGAAGAAAATATAAAAAAACTGAAAACATTACGCTCCCTTCCTAGAGGCTCCCATATAGAAAGTCGTATTGCTGCTATTAAAGATTTACTAGGGGAAACGGAAGTTTTTAGAACCATTCAAAATTTGCGCTGGCCAAAAGGCATTTTATGCCCACGTTGTCATTCTATGAATATCGTACGTAGAGCAGCGCCTATAAATGCACCTGATAAACGATCTCATTATGAATGTTTACAATGCCAAAAAGAAAATGAAGGTGAAGGTGAAGGTGAAAGTGAAAGGGGTGACGAAGGTAGTTTTTTTGATGATTTAACCAATCTCCCACTAGATAGTACCATTCATAATTGGATACTATGTTGGTATCTTATTGGATTTTGCTCTTTAACACAAATTGCTAAAGTATTAGGATTAAGCCTCATGCAAATTATGGAAATGGCTGAACTTGGAACGCATATCAGCGATATTCCCAGTAAAGATAAAATCAGTTTAGAATATAGTTTTTTTGCAAAAACACCCAAAGAAAAATCACATCTAAAAGCACAAGACAAAGAATCCGAAGTATTAGATGCTGAACTTCAAACACGCAGTGAAAGCAGAAACCCTTTTAAACCCGGTCCAAAATCAAGAAAATAAGAAATTATTTTATTTGAGGATAAAAATTAACCAACCCTGTTTCTTTAAACAAATGGTAAACAAACCCAATACTACCAACCGATAGAATAAGCATCATCAAAATACCTAGGGCTAACAATTGACAGCTCATAATAAACCACCCACCTAAAGTGTGCGCTAATATAATAAAAACCACCCCTATAGCAAAAGAGTTGAATAATTTTTGAAGACCCCATAATTTGGGAGCCCATCTCAAATCAATTGTGCTTCTTTTAGGGGGATTGGGTAAAGGCATAAAACCCGCATAAAAAAATAGATTATTTCTTGCACCGCGAATCATCGAAAAAATAATGAATAATGTCAAGATACTACATATTACATACGTAATACATTTAAAATAAACCGCATAATAAGAATAATTAAAATAATATAATACATCTGATAACTCAAATTGACTCATAAGTCCCATATATAATATTAAAAATATTATAGGTACCGATAAAACACCGATAACTACTTCACTCATAGTACGGCCTGCAGAAACTTTTGCAATAAAAGAACCTGCTAAGGGTACCCATAATAGGAACCACCCCCAAAATACACTGACTATTTTAGTTTGAGTAGAAATATGTTGAAAATATTGATCACAATTAGACTGTAATGCAATCGCTTTACGCACAAAATACGCTAAACACCACTCTCCTAAACCTGCACAAAAGACTAAAACACACACCATTGCGCCTATTAAAAAATATAACCATTGGGTTACATTTAAATTTTTAGTCATGTTTAAAAAAGATGGATTCTTTCCGAGCAAAAGCCATATACCAGGGAGCAAAGATAGAATGATTAACGTTGTAAAATGGATAAACAAATGCGTGTGCAGACCTAAGAGAATATCAACACTATAACTCAATAATAAAATTGCAGCCACTAAACTCAACAAAAAACACAATAAGCTAACAATAAAAATGATATATTCACTAAAGTTTTTAATAGCCAATTCAAAAATATTTGCAAATGATAGACGGGCAATATTACCAACTAAAGGATATGCTTTTTTAGTATACGCAATATAGGCTATCATTAACCCCCACATTCCAAATAAGCTCCAAGGAAAAATACCCCACCTGGTTAAATATTGATGTTTTAAAAGCGATTGCACTTGCTCTATTACAATAAAACCTTCTGTAAATTTTGGACCTACACTTACAAAAGCTAATCCCACTGTAAGGCTTAAAATCAGTAAAGCACCTTGCCCAACTAATAATAATCCTACATATTTTTTAAATGGCAAGGCTTTTTTTCTCTCTCCTAAAACTTGCTGGCCACAAGGTAGCAGCGCTAAAGCAATAAATACAACTCCAAAAATCAAACAAATAGAGGTATAATTTAAAAACCAAGCAGGCTGCTTAAATGCAGTAGCATCCACCACAAGCAAAAACGCTGCAAGCGCAGCGCGCTGAATAAATACATTTAATTTTTCAATCACTCAGAATTATCGCATAGCCTTTGCTTGATTTATTTGTTTATACAGCTCTGCTGCAAGAGGGCCTAGCTTAGCTTGAGTAGCAGTATTTATAGCCAATAAACTCACTGCTTGTTCATTTAGACGATATTGTTGATACTCCATATATAGTTGGAAAGCTTGCATATAAGCAAGCTCTCGTAATAGCGCCTCTGGAGATTTGTCAATCAAGCTAGCAGGCCAATTGGGATCGGTGATCCGGCCTTCACATTGACTTCTCATAATTTGCATATTGGATTTAGGATTATCGCCTCCGGTGGGAATACGCCTGGCGATAATTTCTGCTAATGCGTTCATAGGAACGGATAATAAAGCCTGGTTTGTTAATTTTTGAGCAAAAGCCTCTTTTTCTGCAATACTTGAACTCTTCGTAGGAACCGCTATTATTTTTTCAGGATAAGGATCGATTAATAAATTAATTACATTTTTAGAAATGGTATCATCTTCTGGGATCACATCACGTTGTAAAATATTAGCAATATTTAATCCACCCAATTTCAATGCATTGCCTCTCCCATTAGCATCAAAATACCCTACATAATCTTTATATAAATCGATTTTGGATGGGAGGGGATTAGGATTAGAGGAGTCGCCTTCTAAAGGCAACCCTTGTTTCATTGCTTGGCCTGAAAGTTGATACGCTTTATTTAGAAGATTCGTACTAAAATTCACGGGCTTATTAGGTAATTTACTAATGACTTGTGTATCAGCAATTAACGCATTAGAAGGAGTTGCCATAGTCCTATCTTCTATCCGCCAATCGGTCACTTTTTGATGCACATCTTTTCCTTGACTGAGCAACGGTGTCGTTATTTTTTCTGTATACACTTGTTTTGCAGAATCCCCAAAGTTATCTACTTTGACGGTATCTACTGCAAATACAAAAGTAGACGTGGTTACACAAGCTACTCCAAAAAAAATACGTAACAATAAAACCATGTGTCTCAAAATCATAATGCTGTCCCCCAGAATTTAATAAATTTACTAATAAAGATTACTATAATTGAATCCACCACCTGATGATCCAGAAGATCCCGATCCGCTGGATCCTGAATCTCCAGGCTGAACATACACAGACCCTCCGGTACTAGGAGCAATATCGCTAGGCGTAGAAGTCTCAGCAGGCGTACTGGGCATGCTGGATCTACTTGGTGTTACAGAGGTGCTTGGGGTACTAGGCGTGCCCCCGCCCCCACTGAAATATTGGCTAATAGCGGGTAAATCATATTTTGTATGCAAAGATGAGTTAAGTGCTTGAGTCACTTGGTTTATTTTGTCCATATAAGCACTATTGGCTGCGAAACTCACTCCCACAGGAGAACCAAGTATCACTCCCCATAGAATATTTTTTGTTATTTTATTCATTTTATTCCTCAATTTTCTCTAGGGCTTTTAAAACGAGATTAATCCGTTCTGGTGCAAAAATGCGTACTAATAATTGCAGTTTTTCAAACGCCAAATTACGCTTTAAAAATAAATTAGCATCTTGATTATGGCGAAATAGATCTTTATTTTGTTCTTCAGCATACATTAATAATTTAGACGCGCTACCGGGTTTAAGCGTATCTAAAAATTGCATTAATCTTAATGCCCTTGATGAACGGGTATTAGCCAATATTTTCACCAGTAAGTCTTCGTTCTCAATTTCAAACGGCCCAGGACTCTCTAACGCTTCTCCTAATCGATTAAGGGCTTCATCTACTTGGCGATCATTATCACTAGCCCATGTCTCAATGCCTTCCATAGAAGTCACAATTCTATATAATGTTTTTTTATCATAGTCATGCCAAAAAACATGTACAGATTCAAGTGATAAGTCTGGCATAGCGTATTCTCTTTGGTTTATATTATATTTAATAATAGATGAAATTATAATTAAAGTATACTTATTTGTCCAAGCTGAATTATACTTAAGCTAAGTATATTATTAATCGTTTTTAAATGTTCGACATTAGTTAATAGGTTGACTTTATTATGGGATTCTGGAAATCAACAAAAAATATCGCCTCTAAAGTATTTGATGTGCGCGTAGATAAATGGATGAGTCTCAATTATGTTAAAGAGGTATCCAACCAAACGCGTTCTATCTTAAGAGATCTTGTAGTGCCTAAAAAAGCCACCCGCACAGAAACTTTTGAAGAAGCTTTAGTACGTTTACACCTGAGCGAAAATGACATTACACAACGTAAAATAGAATTCACACGCCTAGTCTATCTGTTTCTTAGCTTATCATTAATGATTATTGGGTATGCCATTTATATGATTGTTAGAGGATACCCTGTGGTGGGGCTTATTTCTTTTTGTTTAGCATCCTATACTTTAAGTCAAGCTTTCCACTTTCATTTTTGGCTTTTTCAAATGAAAAATAGAAAACTAGGATGTACTATAAAAGAATGGTTCAACTCCAAAATTGATACTCCTACCAAGCCTTCGAGCTTACCAAAGTGAACTATCCCCGCTTTCGCTTTATTCCCTTAGTACTTTTAATTCTACTACCCTCTATAGCTTTGGCAGCCACATTTAGTATACCTAGTACTGACAAATCTATAGAATATTTGGGTGCCGTCTTTGGGCGAATGGGATCTTTACCTATCGCGCCATCTGGCAATGTTTTATTTGGTCAAATAATGAAATTATTTAATCAAATCGTTTTAGCCTTGGCCACCTTAATTGTAATCTATACCATCGTTATCTCTACTATTCATACTGCACATGAAGGCGAAGTCATGGGTAAAAAATGGTCATCCATTTTCATTCCTGCGCGCATTGGTGCTGGATTATGGCTCTTAGTACCCTCTAGCTCTGGATATAGTTATATCCAAATTGTCATTATGTGGTTTATCATGCAAGGCATTGGCGTGGCCAATGGGCTATGGGAGCAAGTGCTGAGTGCATATGATAGAGGAGAAGGTATTTATGAGACGATCGATGGTAGTGATTTCAGCGCTATATTAGATGTAGTCAATCCTCAAGGGGATGCAAATACGCTACGCGGGGTCTTACAATCTGAAATTTGCCTTAATATGATAAATAATAATCCTATCAATTTAGAAGCTATCAATCAGGGTACGCCGTTAACCGCGTTTAAATCTTTAGATGGTAGCTATATTATGTGGGGTATTCAAAGTACGGAACAAGCAGTGTGCGGTTCCGCAGCATTACCCTCAAAAACCACTGTAGATCAAGCTTTTAGTACTCTTACCGGCAGAAGTTCTAGCAGTAATCAACAATTTGAAAGTTTTAGAGCACAAGTTGGAGATATGATTCTCAATGGGCTGAATCAAGATCTAAGTGGGCCTGCACAAGAGGCGGTGAGTAAGTCACCTGAAAATTGGATGGATTTTGCGAATCTAATGACTGCAAAAAGTAATCTAAACACGCAAAAACAAGAAATCTTAAGGAAACTGGCCACCGCAGGCTCCTACCTGCAAACTAGTCTTGCTAGAAATGCTTTAGAAGATGGATGGATATTTGCCGGAAGCTATTATTCTAAACTGATAGCAGGCAACCCAAGTGCAACTATTTCTAATATTAATATTATGCTCACTCCCCCGAATTTTAACCTCATTGGGGGGGGGGATTTCGGAGCTGAACTTTCTCAAAAAATTGATGACCTTACCACGGACTATCTAAAAAGAGCAAGTAAAGATAGAAATGTAAATGAATCGAGCGCAACCAGAGAGCGAGAAGAGGTTAGTAATCTGGATTCTCCTATGAAAGAAATAGTGGAGGCATTCTATGCTCCCACTTGGGGACTAGCCAAGTCACTCATGAAAAATCTGAGTTCCAGCACTGAAGATCCTATGCTCTCTATTGCAAAGATGGGTGGCTGGATGGTTTCAGTATCAGAAATTATTTTGTTTATGTTGATCGCGATAGTAGTAATAGCCCTGGCGGCTGCCGCCATCGGGATGGGAGCGCAACCAGCGGGGCATGTAGTAAACACAGTTTTGAGCGTCGCTTTACCCGTATTTATGCTTTTTCTCGCCTTTTTCTATGTCTCTGGTATGACCTTAGCACTGTATATTCCTTTAATCCCTTTTCTTGTATTTACTTTTGCGGCTATAGCTTGGATGATTTTAGTCATAGAAGCTATTGTTGCTGCACCTTTAGTCGCCCTCATTTTAGTCGTGCCTTCCGAAGATGAATTAGGAAAAGCGGGCCACTCGCTGGTGATTTTATTAGGGCTTATTTTACGGCCTGCGCTCATGATTCTTGGTTTTATTGTGGCCATTAAAATACTTTTAATCACCGTAAAAATGTTAAATTTTGGATTTGCCAGTGTGGTTTTTGAGCATCTCCCTCCCTTCAGTATTTTCTATCCTATTGGCGTGGTAGTATTATATACCGGAATTTTAACTTACATGGTGCACGAAGCATTTTCGCTCATTTATGTTATCCCCGACAAAGTATTACGCTGGATGGGGGGTACTCCAGAAACAGAAGATATTATGGGTAAAGTGAAAAAAGCAGAAGGCGATGTTGAAAAAGGCGCCGCTTCTGGTAAAGCGGCAATGGGAACAGGCATGGGCTCTCTTCAAACCGGTGCAGCCAAGATTGCAAACATGAAATCGGCAAAATAAATATTAGGAATAAATATTATGTATTGTAATAAAACACATTTAACCTTATTGATAGCTTTGGTATTGTGTGTGTTGCCCGATATTGCCTTAGCATTTGAATTTGAAAAAAATCCTAACGATATCTCTTATTATTATTTGGGTCAAATATTTGGACCTGTGGGTAATCTTTTTAATACTACCGCAAATGATTTATTAGGCAAGATTTTTAAAGTATTCAATATGGCAGTGTTATCTTTAGGCAGTATTGTTGTAATGTATACCGTTATTGTCTCTACCATTCATACTGCTCAAGAAGGCGAAGCTATGGGCAAAAAATTTGGATCGCTTTGGGTACCCATCCGTGCGGTTACAGGACTAGCTGTTTTACTTCCCACCAGCAGTGGATATTCTCTTATTCAAATTTTAATGACTTGGATTGTGCTTCAAGGCGTATGGGCAGCCAACAGCGTATATAATGTCGTCTTAGATAATGCGCTCTCTGGCCGGAGCATTAATCAAACCACTAAAAATACCATAGATGAAAATGCATTAACCCAAACCGCTAGGGTGGTATTTGAATCTGCCGTTTGTCAAGCCTATTTAAATGATCCGCTGCATCAAGAACTCACAGATAATCAACCTGTTACCGTGCATGAAGATCCTTCTAACCCTAATATACTCCTTGTAGGCGTTGCAGATTCTCCTTCATTAGAAGACATTTGTGGTCGATTTACCCCCTCTGCTCCCAAGAAAGAGGTGGTTGATGATAATGCTATTTGGATTTCACAACAAAAACAAGCTATTCAAGATACTATGGACTCGATTTCAAATGTTGCACATGAAGCGGCTACCTTTAAAACAGGAGACTCTCCTGCAGGCCAAAATATTTTGGAAAACATTAAAGACAATATTCGTCAAATTGTATTAGCTACACCTGCTAAGCCTTATAGTGGAGCTAATGCAGAGGAACAAAAATTACAAACTATTCTAAAACAAGCTAAATTAGATGGGTGGCTCTATGCAGGCAGTTATTATTTCCAACTTATTACACCCCCTGGATCTTCTAGAACTCTGGTCTATTCCCCCCCAATTGGAACATTAAATCAACTACAAAACAACAATAGCGATGTATGGACAGCGATTAAACAAAAATCCAATAGCTATTTAGAGGCAACCCAAAAAAATAGCTCGGGGGGAGGTACCCGTACAGAATTAGATCTTGGCTCTCAAGATCTAGGGGAGTTTGCAGACTTGTTTCAACCTCTAAGAGAAATAGGATTTTCCTTCATAAGAGGCATTCAAAATGCAGATCCTGATCCTCTTGTTGCATTTTCGACCATTGGCGGAACCTTAGTGAGTGCAACAGAGGGTGCTTGGATTATAGTGATAGGTGTAGCCGCACTCGCAATAGGGCTAGCCTGTTGGGGAGATGCATTGGTGTCAGCCTGTTCAATAGCAACAGGGACGCTGGCCGTTTTGATGCCTATTTTAATTGGTTTAATCGTCTTTTTTTGGACTGCAGGGGTAACCATGGCACTCTACCTGCCTCTTATTCCTTATCTTGTTTTTACCTTTACCGCTTTAGGCTGGATGATGTTGGTCATTGAAACCGTGGTTGCTGCACCCATAGTTGCTCTGGGAATCGTAACCCCCGCTCAAGATGCACTGGGCCGAGCCTCACCCGCCGTGATGCTGATTACCAATGTCTTTTTAAGACCTAGTTTAATGATTGTGGGATTTATAGCTGCAGCACAACTATTGATTGCTGTTTTTCAAATGATGAACTTTACCTTTATAGGCAGTCTCAGCGCAGCTATGCGTAATATAGGCATTTTTGGCTCTATTGCAGTCGTCACTTTATATGTTGGCGTAATGACTACTGTTGTGAATCAAGTATTTTCTTTAATTTATGTACTGCCCGATAAAGTCATTCGCTGGATAGGCGGTCATGCAGAGCAATCGAGTGTAGAGCGTGCAATGGGTGAAGCCCAACGCTCTGCTGAGTCTGGGGCTAAGACTGGCTCTGACATTATGAAGCACAGCACTGCAGCCGTGAAAGGTGCCGGAAAATTAGCTTCTAACGCTCAAAAATCCAAGGCAAAAAAAGACGATGATGGTGGCGGCGCAGGTCTACAAATGGGCTCCTCTCCCCCTCCAGGCGGAGGTGCTGCTGCAGCAGCAGGGGGAGGCGGTGGGGCTGCTGGTGCAGTATTAAAATCACGACCAGCTAGAGGCGGGGCACGAGCTGGTGCTGCTCCGGTATTAAAACAAACCCCTGTAGCCAAAAACGGAGACCCCGATCAATCATGACGGCATAGCCGGTTAGGGGCTGCGGCGCGGCTGCTAAGGGCCGCGCGACAACAATCCCTATATTTTTATTTTACACAGAGCCTCGTGGTAATGGTGGCTTACGTCTAGAAAGAACAGCACCTTCTAAATCATTATCTTGATCTTGTTGATGAGCAGGTTTTTCACTTTGACAGTGAAAATGTTTTTTAGCTATGGTAATGTTTTCATATATATCCACACCCATTTGCTCAATAACATAATTTTGAGTGGCTTCTCGAATTTGATCCAACACACTGGGTTTGGGCAAATAGCCATTGGCTAAGATAACATCTAAAGTCTTATCTTTTTCTTGAGTTACTGGATCGGTTATATCTAATTTAAAATTTCCTTTAGAATCTGTAGTATAGTTGTATAATTGTTGTGCATCGTACTTACTTTCAGGATATTTTTGCGCATAAAGCTCATATTGTTTTAAAGCACTAGCATATCCTCCGGTTGGAGCCCATATTAGCTTAATAAAGAAAAATAATAACTCCATATTCATCTTAATAGCTAACGCTTCCATACTGTAACCAGCTAAACTCTGAATTCGACCTGCATTAGAATGCTCTACATTACCCAACAAAGCTGGCGTCATTACGCCGTCCATTGTTTTACTGTTCTCCAAGCGTTTTTTCAACTTTTTATCAAAATCTACTTGGTCTAACTCTTCTTGATTTCTAAAAAGACGGAGACTATTTTCTTTTTCAAGCCCCGCTGCTATCGCTATTTTTATACTAGCCTGAAGAGCTTGCTTTTCTTGTGCTTTTAAAGCGTCTATCTTGCCTGTAACAAGTTGTTCTCGATCTTGCAGGGCTTGTAAAATCTCGGCTTTATACGTAATTAATTTCTGAATATCTAAGGTATCATTCTCTGGCAATGCAGGGATTAATATTGATTCCTCCAAAATTTCTCCCTTGACCCCTTTCACTTTAAAAGTAAGATCTTGATTTTGAACGTTTTTGTTCACAAAAATCACTCCATGAGGGGGATCTTCTGCAAAATCATCTTTTAATACCAAACGATATTTCATATCGTTTACTACACCTCTATCTAAAGTAGTAGATTGAGAAAAATTAGCGCCCACTGGGCCGGGTCGCTCTCCCGGCAATCCCATTTGAGAACGCTCGTGCGCTCCAGAATGCTTGTTCTCAAAGTCTGCAGCTCCATGCTCTTTGCTATTATTACCATTACTGGAGATTTTTTGCTTTTCTTTTTGTGATTCTTGTCTTGGTCCTGATCCTGTAGTCATACCCACCTCTTTTTACAGCTAAAAAATAAAAAATTGTCTCAATATAAGCTCATTACATCATATTTACGCTACAATGTAAAGATAGAAAGTTAACTATATGTTTTTTAAAATAAAAATTCTTAAAAAATACTAAAAGCTACTATTCTATTCTTCGTCTTCATCTTCGTCTTCATCTTCGTCTAGCGCTTCTAGCACTTCATAATCTTCACCTGAGACTATCTTATAAAACGCCTCCACAGCCTCTAATACAGCCTGAGGATCCCTCTTAAGATGCAGATCTGCAGGTGGATAATGCGTTACTTTAATAATATCATTGATCAAATTATCAGCCACTTCCGCAGCTTCACTCTCTGTACGCCCTGTTAGACGCTCAATATACATTAAAGATTCCCTAGTTCGTCCTTTTAATAATAAAGGCGCAGTAAAGTGTTCTAAATCAGAGGGATCCATGTAGTTACTTGCAAATTCGGGTAAAAATACCGGTGTAAAAGCATGCACCTCATCGCCAAATTCTTGCTCAGATTCATGATCAATTTCTTCTTGTACTACTTTTTGTTTTTGCAATTCTTCTTGTAAAATATCAATAACAACCGCGATACTACACTCAAAAGGCTTAAGAGCATGATGCGTAGAAATAGATTTAGATAAGAAAGTAATATCTTCATTAAAAGGCGGTGGATTCATTACAAAAGTAGGATATTGAAAAACTTGTTGGAAACGATGAATGCGATTATTGGTATTAATTAAAGTAGTTTGATCTGGTTTATCAATACATAAATAATTATTAACCTGCATACGTTTTACTGGTTTTGGATTCGCAAAAAAACTGCTGGCTCGAATAATGTTCGATTTGAAAAACAAATGAAACTCACCCATTGCCTGATCTTTCAAATCTTGTAAATCTAAACGTTCACGCTTTTCAATCGAAGCATTACGTGTATCCATATAATTGGTTGTTAAACTACCGGGTGTAGTTTGAAAACCACTCACACTTGTTGCATACGTTGAACCCGCTGTTTTATTGAAAAACTCCCACGTATCCGTTGGATCTTCCATTTTCATACAGATCTTAATATTCGTATTAGCACCAATAGAGGCCGCTTCTTCTTTAGAGGCTTTTTGAAAAGCAGGCAAATCTTGTCCGGCAAAAATAGCCGCAAATCCTAATGAACGCGCTTGGGCTGGCACAACCGCAAAACCCTTTACGGCATAATATCCATACTCATCCATAATACATACATAAGGCGTAGGCGCATTAGTGGGTTTACGTGAAATAACATCTCGATAATTGCCTTCTACCTGATCGCCTAATCCGGCGGCCATCATCGCTTTAAGCGATGCTACAATAATTTTACCTAAATTAGATAATTCTTCAGGAGACTTTTCAAGAGCAGGTAATAATACCACGAGTATACGACGATTTAATACCACATCTTTTAAATCAACTTCTGCTAAATTAGTTCTTACTATATGGCCATAAGTATCCGCTAAAGAACCAAAAACACGCGTTAACTGCATAGTAATAAATCCGTGCTGCTCTCGCACTTCACCGGCCTGATTTCCTTTTTTGGCTTTATTATAACCGGGTAGATTAGTAACATATAAATCAAGCGGCTCGATAATAACAGGAGGGAGACCTTCTAATGGAATGGCAATAGTATCTGATATCGGAAAACGACGATCGATCACAATTTGTTCTAATTTTTCAAGCGCAAAATACTGACGTATAGTATTGGCATCAATTAACAGATGCCCCTCATCTCGCATGGCGACCAAGATTTTCATCAAAGCTTCCACAAATTGCATGGCTCGACCTTTCCACATATCTCCATCGCCGCCGCCACTACCTGAATCCATCAAACTAATAACAAGCTGGGATAACATACTTGATGAACCATTTGCAAATGGATTCATAGTATTAGATAATCTGGTGGCTTGTGCACCCACGATATCACGAGCACCTGTCATAAAGTTAATTAATAATAAATCATCTTCTCGCCCCATCCTGCGAACCATCGAGAAAATTTTAGCATATAATGAGTTATCGCCTTTACCATCAATATAAATAAAACCACTGCCTTGCGTGAGGGAATTAAAAGCAAGAGAGACGAGCATTTCTGTTTTACCAGAACCCGTTGATCCAAAAATCAACACATGCGTTCTCATATCAATATTGGAAAACCAAAGCTCTTTATTTGTATTATTTTCATTTCCAAAAAAAGTAATACCTTCTGCTATTTTTGGTTTGCTGGTTCCTGGAAAGGTATCATTGTAATCTAATGCGTGTGAAATTTGAGGCATTTTACAAGGCAAGACATTATGACGTGTTACAGAAAATAAAAATAAGAAAAATCCTAGTAAAGTGATAATATCCGCTATAGCCGGCACTATTACTATAATAGCTATTGCCGTGCCTAATATACACATTCCATAAAAAGGATCTCCTAGAAAAGCCGCAATACGCTCCCCTAATGGTCGCGTATCCCGCGCCATTTGAGCAGCGCCGTGCTCATGACGCTTTTCTAATCCTCTTATATTTTTCGCCATTTTTTAGCTCTTCGTTCGTTTATTGAGAATAAAATAGTCAGAGTTAGGAAGTTGCAAAACGCAATTGTTCCCCTTCCTCTGGAATGTAAATCATATTCATTAAGGCTAGATCAAGTGCTTTTACAGCCTCTTGTACCATAGGAACACTTAAAGGTCGATTCATTTCTTTTTCTGCTAACCAATGTGCAAAAATACCACCAATTTCACTAGGAGCAACTTGTCGACCAACTGTATTTAAAACATACCACAACCGCCTATCTACCGGTTTTAACCATAAAAAATCAGCAGAAGCTAATACTCCATCTAAACGGGAAAGCTCTAACATAGAAGCCATCACCGTATATACATACGCATGTTTTTGCCTACATAATTGAGCAGCTTTACCATTGCCATATTTTTTGATTAATTGGTTTGTTTGGGAATAATCTATGCTCCCTTTGGCAGCGGATACAGCTAATTCGCCTAAATATTCACGGGCCACATCTGTTTCATGTTCTAATCGGGCTAAAAATACAGCGTATAACGCTTTTGTGTAGGGGTTTAAATCATCTGAAGTAGTCCAAAAACCCCCTAATTGAGAGGCAAATACTTGCTCTGCCTTATCTTTTAATAAAGTCATTTTTGGGATCCCTTCTTGCCGCCAAGGTGCTTTGGGATCTTGAATAAGCTCAACAGTAATCAGTTTATAGCGTCTACTAAACTGCATAGGATTCATGGCCATTGCCCAAGGACCTTTTTCAATGTCCATATTCACTAAATCAAGATTCACAACCGGTGCAATTTGAGGCCAATTACCTTGTTCTTGCTTTGCTAAGCTATCAATACTATATTTTTTTGTAAAACGCATGCCAATATGGGTTTTAAATAAATATAACCCCATCAAGAGCAAGGCCCCAATCGCTGGCACCATTAAAAACTCACCTATAAATTGGCTTATTTTAATAACAGATTCTTGTGTAACATCCTCTGGATATGCTTGATATAACCATTGCGTTGCTACATTGATATTATCTGTAAAAAACCCAATAGCAGATGCTTCAGACCGACGCACCCACAAAAAAATCATTTTTAATTGTTGACTAAAAAAATACCAAGTAGCCAAAACCATTCCTGTAAACCCTGCAAGCATCCATAAAAGAGCATACGCATTTTTATCTCCGCCTTCTGGTCCGCCTTGTTGACTCATTTTTTACTCACTTGGAATTATTTGAATTATTTGAATTATTTGAATTATTAATCATACATTAAAGCATCTAAGGGGGTACTCTCTCTGGTGGGTGCATTTTGCATAAGTTCTATAATGACGTCTGTAATACAAATCAAACGTAAAGAATTGGGAGTGGCATCATCAAAGGTCACTTTCACAGCCAATAGTCCACCAGATACTTCATCAAAACTAGCACCCAAACCATAGCCTAAACAAAAAGAACAAAGTTGATCCGCTCTTCGAACAATAGCGGGTAACAAACCTGTGGCCGAACACACTTCTTTAATACTAATAGGTTGATCCCGTAAAGTAAAATTACAACGTAATACTTTGACTATTAATATAACCTCTTCATGTAGTTCCATAACTTACCTTTTGCCCTGTCCATCTCATATTGAAAATGAATGTATGAATGTATTAAAACTATTATGAATACCTTAATATAGCCTATATTAAAGACCAATCCAAGCATTGTAGAGGTGTTTATTTTGAAAGTTATTTGTTTGAAAAGGAACTTTAAAATTTTTTTTTTAAATAATTTAAAGATATTTCAGCGTATGCACGTGTCTAGGGTTATAATAGGAGTCATCTTATCTAGTAAATGGTTCATTAACCTGGATTGCTAAAAAAAATGACTACTAAATTATTATTGCCAACCTTACTCATATTATTCAGTTTGAATGCCTGCTGCCCCATTACTCCGGCTGTGCCTTGTAATTATGCAGCCAACGATATTAATATTCATGAAAAATTAAGTGACACAGCTAGTGCAATTGATCGCTCTTTAAGGCTGTTAGCTCAAGCACAAGCAATGGAATGTCTGAACGTAATTAATACAGCACCATTGATCACTACTCAAGGTGGAATGGGTTGTAAAGCAACCTTAGACTGGTCTGGACCTATAGAACCTTTACTCACCGAGATTGCTCGACTCACAGATTATAAAGTGAAAGTATTAGGTAACACACCTGCTATCCCTATTATTGTCTCTGTTACGGCAGAGAATAGAGTGATTGCAGATATTGTTAAAGATGCGGGTTTGCAAGCTTCAAAAAGAGCTAATTTAGTTGTCTATCCTTGCAGTAGAATCATTGAACTACGTTATGCAGTCATTTAATATGCAAAAAAAATTATTTAAATTATTATTCCCTTTTATCAGCGCTAGTTTATTAATGCTCAGTGCCGGATGTGCACTGCGACCCGCAGAGACAGATGATTTAGCCCGTATTAAAGGAGTCGGGATAGATAATGGGTCCAATTCATCTATTTCAGGTATTAGACATGCTTCTCTTCGGGATACCTCTTTAAGTATTGGTGCCCGAGCGGGATTAGCGTCTCGCGCTCGCGAAATTAATAAAGAAATTTTGACGCATACTGCACCTCTAAATCGCATTTTTAATTTTTATGCCATGATGCTAGATAACAATGTAATGCCGCCCGTTTTAATTGAAGGCCGCAATACTTTAGAACAAACAGATGATGACACCATTCGCATAGCAGATCGTGCCTATGTGATTAATTCTCAAGCCTATTTTATTACTGCTCCTCCTACTTGGCAAGATTACTTACTCTTTCACTGCACTACCCCAGAAATACCAGATAGAAGCCTCCTTCCTAGAAATGGGGTAGAAAAAAAAGTTTGGGATCGCTATATTGAAGAAGGCTGGATGGCAGGTCGAACACAAGGTAACGCCATTTTTCTTGAAAACTTAGGCAGACTCAAACGAGATTATAATGGTATGATTTTATATCGTACTTTATTAGCACAACATATGGTAAGCCCACCCTTTGTTGCTAAACAAAATCTTGGCATTACAGGGAATGCGCATGAAATGGCAATCAATGATCGAGTATTGCGTATTACGGTAAAACCGGCATTTCAACTTGATGGTGAAAAATGGGAAGCAGAACTAACCCCTAAAAGAACCAAAACAGAATTACCTACTATTCGTTGTGAACTTGAAAACTGTGTGAAAAAATAACTAGAGATCAATATTATGGATCCTAAATTAGTTTTATTGCCTGAAGAACCGGTACGATTTACAGCAAGAGAAATGGACCGTATGCTGCTGCATTGTACACAGTTAGGCGCCTCTGATATTACTATGCAAACCAACTCTGTGGTTTGGGTAGAAATACATGGTCGTTTATATCCTGTGACTGCCCGTAAAATTTCAAATCCTGAAGTAAGTTCAATGATTAATGATATCTATGGACCTAATGGAACCACTCAAATTGCATCCGGACGAGATGTCGATACGCATTATGAAATTAAACCAGAAAGAGGCACTCGATATCGCTTTAGAATCAATGGTACAGGCTGCCAAGTAGAGGGGCATGATGCTATACAAATAACTTGTAGAACGATTCCTTCTGAACCACCAAGCTTAAGTGAAATGGATCTTCCTCAGGCTATTTTAGAGAATATGTCGCCAACGCAAGGCACCATTGTTGTAACAGGCGCAACGGGCTCAGGTAAAAGTACTTTATTAGCTTCAATTATTAAAGAAATAGCAATGCAACCTGATGCCAACCGTAAGATGCTGTCTTATGAAGCACCTATAGAATTTGTTTATGATGAAGTCTATAAGCCTTCCTCTATTATTAGTCAATCGGAAATTCCCAGACATCTCCCTTCTTTTGCTGCAGGAGTGCGAAATGCCTTACGACGTAAACCAGGATTAATTTTAGTAGGGGAAGCAAGAGATGCAGAAACCATTTCTGCTGTCATTGATGCAGCACTCACTGGTCACCCGGTTTATACCACTTTACATAGTAATGGTGTGGCTGATTGTGTTAGAAGAATGATTTCAACTTTTCCTGCAGAAGAACGACATGGTCGCGCGTTAGATATTTTGGAAACCTTAAGAATGGTGATTTGGCAAAAATTAGTGCCTACAAAAGACGGAACTCGAATTGCTTTAAGAGAATATTTAGTTTTTGATGAAGAAGTTCGTGATATATTAGTAATGACTGAGGTTGAAAAATTAGCGGCTAAAACCCGTGAATTATTAAAAGAAAGAGGGCAGCCAATGTTAGTTGACGCGCAAAAAAAATTCGAGAAAGGACTCATTGATGAACGAACCTATAATATTATGAAGATGGGAGCCAAAATGGCCGATCGGGATGCAATGGTAAAACATGATTGATCCAGCAAATGCACACTGGCGCAACTCAGCAAGACACCCCAGATTATTCATGATGGATGCCTACGCTGCTTTTCCTTTATTATTATTTTTACTCCATATTCGATGGTGGACTTTTGGCCTTGCTATACTCACAGCAATATTTTTTGCTGGATTAGAACGCTTTGGTTTTACCATTACTGTATTTTTACGATGGTTTAGAGTATTTTTGGCAGGTTATAAAAGACCTGCTCGCCCCTGGCAATAATTTGTGGTATCTTTTTATGATACATTACTAAACAACAGACCCTAATAGAGAGATACTAAAGAGATACTATGGATAACGCGAACCCTACCACGCCGCCCCATTTCAAAGAAAAAATAGCTCCCCCTCCGCTTACGGGACAAATCAGTGGTGCTGAATTAGTCACTCTACGCAATGATTTTTATCGTGATAATTATCGAAGACTCATGTCTATTTGTTTACTCATGACGCTCATTATTGGCGGTTTAATTGGTTTTATTTATTTCCAAAGGGCCACTGCACCTAAACCTACTTATTTTGCAACCAATGCAGATGGTAGTTTAATTACTATGGTTCCTTTGAACCAGCCTAATTTATCAACTAATGCTTTACTAGCATGGGCGGCTGAAGCAGCCACCGGAGTTTTTAATTATGATTTTGTTCATTACCGAGAAGATCTTCAAAGAATTCAAGAATTTTTTACACCAGCTGGTTATCAGCAAATGTTAACCGCTCTTAAAGAGTCAGGCAATCTAGATGCAGTCAAAACTAAAAAATTAGTTGCCTCTGCGGTCCCCACCGGATCCCCTGTGATTACTAAAGAAGGCCTTATTAATAATAGGTATACCTGGGAAATGCAAATCCCTATGGCCGTATCTTATCAAAGTGGCACGGAACTCATCCCTCAAAAAATTGTCATCACCATGTTAGTTACACGCCTTCCAACAACAGAGTCTGCTAAAGGCATTGGTATTGCACAATTTATTGTGCGCGAAGGCGAACTTCGACTAGGCAACTCATAATGATGGTACACTAGATTCATGATTAAAAAAATTAAATACTGTCTTATCATGTCTTTGACCTTTGCTTGTATCAATGTACAGGCTGCTGATATGCCACCGCCTCCTTCAGGCTCTAATGCAGCAACTGAACAAATTAACGATATGATGAAGCAGGCCATGAAAGATCCAAAATCCCAAGAACTCATGGCACAAGTCAATGAAAAAATGAAAGCAGCCCAACAAAGTAATCAGGCTGCAGAAGAAAGCGATCGCGCATCCCAAGCTGCTAGTGAACTCGCCAGTATGCGCGCGCAATATAACCAAACCATGAACTTGCAGAATAAAACGCCAGAAGATCAAGACAAAGAAGCCTTTAATGTCTTATTACATGAAGCTCTCCCTTTAAGTCCAACACAAATAAAAACGCTCAGAAGACTCTATGATCTTTCTCAGCAAGCCGTAGCGACCCCTAGTAAGGCGCCGCCTACTCCCACTTCCTCTTCCACATTAATTAGTTTACAACCAGGAACCACTCCGCCGATTATTCGTTTATCTTCTGGATTTGTCAGTTCTCTAGTTTTTATTGATGTAACGGGTGCCCCCTGGCCAATTACAGCCTATAGCGTAGGCGATCCCAATGCATTTAATGTTCAATGGGATCAAAAAACAAACACGCTATTTGTACAAGCTATGAAATCTTATTGTCATGGAAATATTGCGGTGCGACTATTTGGATTGAACACGCCTGTCATGATTTCGCTAGTCTCTGGGCAAAGAGAAGTCGACTTTAGAGTCGATTTACAAGTCGCCGGTCGAGGCCCTAATGCAGTTGAAGCACTGATTTCTGATAGTTGCCAAGACTCTAAAATAAACGCTGTTTTAATTCACTTATTAGATGGGATCCCTCCAAAAGGCAGTATCAAACTCAATGTGTGTGGCCCTCATGGTGAAGCTTGGGTATTAAATAATAAAGTGTATTTTAGAACCAAATTAACTGTACTTTCGCCAGCTTGGTTAGCCACTGTCTCCAGTCCAGACGGAACACACGTATACGAAATGGCAAAAACACCGCTTATCTTGGCTTCCAAGAACGGTAAAAGCTTTAACATTTACTTAACGGGATTATAGGAACAATGGCCGCTTTATCCAATTTGACCAAAATGCTTGAAGATTCTAAAACCAGAACCTTTGTTATTCTTATCGGAGTCGTGGTTGTAGGAGGTATTGCTGTTGCTTTTATGCGTATGGGTAATAAAGACGATGCTTTATCTGGAAAAGCCTCTAAAATTCTAGCCCCTCCTTCCTCTATTAAAGGTACTGTAGGCAACGTCACTCCTGAAAAGTATACTAAATTGCTTCGTGAAGAAAATACCAGACGTGTTGAAAATGCCGAGCAAAGCAATAAATCAGCTATCCCTACTATTATTAATGATCCCAATAGCAATGCATTAAACAATGCTGGCAGAAATGGCATGGGTGCGGATGGCAAAAATATTTTTGGCGATATTTCCCGAGGGGGTTTTGAAGGAAGTGGGGGATTATTTGGCAACGAGGGTAGCAACGGTCCTCGTCCAAAAACAGATCAAGAACTCAGAGATGAGCGTCTAAAAGAACAACGTGATCGTTTAGAAAGAGAACGTCTTGAAAGAGAGGCTCAACAAGAAGCTGAACGCCTAAGAAGATTAGCGGAGCAAGAACAAAAATCGTACCAAGAAGGTATCAACCAGCGTGCAAAAGCAATGCAATCTCATGCACAAGCCATCTTTACCAATTGGGGCACCGTTACAAAACAAAATTATACAGCAGGTGGGCTTAGCAAGGTCTATGATGCACAAGCAAAACGTTTACTTGATGAGTATGAAGGCGCTACGAGTGCTACGAAAAAACCAGGCACTATTGTGGTCAGTAATAATACGGTTCAAGGCTCTAATCGATTTACACAAGCCTCGGCAACCATTAAAAGACAAGTTATTAAAGCAGGTACGGTTATATTTGGGGTATTAGATACTGGTGTTAATTCAGATGCACCGGGCCCTATATTAGCAACTATTGTTGGCGGCGGCGCGTGCGGAAAGTTCAAAGGTGGCCGACTAATTGGTAGTATTGAAATCCCTAAAAATGGAGAAAAAATTATTCTCAATTTTAAAACTTTAAACCTTCCAAAATATCCGAATTCGTTTAAAGTGAGTGTGGTTGCTATTGATGCAGATACAGCGCGTACGGCGTTAGCATCGGATGTTGATCATCATTATTTATTACGGTATGGCTCTTTATTCGCTTCTTCTTTCATGGAAGGCGTGGGTAAAGCTATTTCGCAACCCCCTGGTACGCAAACTAATCCATCGCAACAAACTGGTGGTACCGCGGTTACCGTTAATCAGCAAGGGATTACCAACAGTTATCCTCCTTTTACCGACCTTGAAAAATATGCACTCGTTCCTTTAGGAACCGTCGGAGAAGAATGGGGTAAAGCGGTTAAACCTTATTTTAATACTCCTCCTAGTATTACGGTCGACCAAGGCACCTCAATTGGTCTTTTATTTTTAAGTGATCTTGATCTCACTGAGGAGCAGTAATAGAAATGGCAGATAATAAGAAACCGCACGATTTTGAAGAAGAGTTTGATTTTGATCCTGATGCGGATGATATGGATAATGTTTTGGAAGGGGAGTCTAAAATAAAAAAGGCCGGAAATCCTTTTTTATCATCTGACTCAAATCAAACTAAATTTACGCTCCCTATTTTAATTGGCCTGGCTGTCGCTATTTTTATAGGATGGAAACTCTACGGTGTATTATTCCCCGCTAATCCTGATGCTCAACTCGATAAAATAGCCGCCGAAGAATCGGCAGCAATTTCAGCAAGTAAGAAAGTCACCATTCCTGGGCAACCCCCCACCGTGCCTGTTAATCCGGCACAAGTGCAAACGCCTCCTGCACCGGCTCAAATGCCAGCAGCACCTGCTCAAGCACTACCTATGGCTCTACCACCGGAAACTGCCCCAACAGCAACTAATATTGAAGAGATTAAACAGCTAGAAAACACCATCAACCAAGTCATGGATTCATTAAATAAAATGGATCAAAAAATAAGTTTAATTGGTAGAGAATTTTTTGCTGTAGCGGATAATGTAACAAGATTATCTCAAGAAATGGCGCAATTAAAAGCTGCGAAAAAATCTACCCCCCCGCCGGCACCCCATAAGGCAGCTCATAAAACGAACAAAACACACCATCATCATCCTAAAAAATCAGCGGTTTACCATGTTGATCAGCCTCAAGATGAAGACCTGCTCGAAGAGCCCTCTACAGCACACACACCAAAAGCTACGCGAACACAACGAAAAGCTGAGTTTACCATCCATGCAATTATACCCGGTCGTGCTTGGTTACGCGCACCTGATGGATCAACCTTGACCGTCACACAAGGGGATACTATTCCAGGTTATGGTAAAGCTATGGTCATTGATGCTCCAAGCGTAAGTGTCGTCACCAGTTCTGGCGTGGTACTTAGATAATGGCTGCCCCTGATTTTGTTACCGCGTTAGAAAACTTAGCCTCGACCTTTGGCTCGATTACTTTTCTTGTTGTAACCATTTCTCAAATTATTGGTCTGGTACTCGTATTTCGCGGCATTGCGATGTATAAAATATTTGCTACTCAATCTATGGCCTCTGCTCAAAAAGGCGAGTTAGCCGGTCCCCTTGTGCATATTGTAGTAGGCGTAGCTATGATCTATCTGGGTAGTACGATTGATGTTTCTTTAGAAACCCTTTTTGGATCTAAAGAAATAGCCTCTGCCAATGATATTAAAGCGTATCTCCCTGCCGGCACAGATGACAAATGGCAAGCTTTAATGGCCGTTTTAATGAAATATTTTAAACTCATTGGCCTGCTTGCCTTTGTGAAGGGGTGGATTATTTTATCTAAAATGGGTCATGCGGGAGCTCAGCCCGGCAGTATGGGGAAAGGGCTAACGCATATTATTGGTGGGATATTATTAATGAACATAGTAGATACAATGAAATTACTATCTTGTTCATTTGGTTTTTCAACGGACTGTGGGTAACACACATGGCACTCTTACCACTTCTCATTACAGCTCGACGCGGCACTTGGCGACAATATACCGCCCGTAATCGTAATGAAAAATTTGAATCACTTAAAAAAGCAGTCTTAGAACGAGATCACTATACTTGTCGATATTGTGATTTTTTTTCTAAAAAGTTTCACACCGTGGTGAACATTGATCATAATTATAAAAATAATCACCTTAATAATTTAGCAACTGCTTGTGCTTTTTGTACACAATGCTTTTTTCTAGATTCCGTCGGACTTGATTCAAATTCAGGCGGGAAACTGATTTTTTTACCTGAAATCAGTCAGCCTGCTTTAAATAATTTTTGTCGAGTGCTCTATTGCTCAATGGATAAAGAATCAGCTTATAAAGCTAAATTACAATCTATATATATGAGCCTAGCCGAGAGAGGAAAAGACGTCGTGGCCTGTTTTGGTGTAGAATGTGATAATCCTAAAGTATTTGGACGAACGCTCATTGATGCAAATCTAGATCCTAAATACTTAAAACATCAACTGTTAAATCATATACGCTTATTACCTTCCAAACGTGTCTTTAAACAACAAATCGATTACTGGAAAAACACCGTATTTGAAAAAATACCTCTATAATATAGAATGTACTAATAAATTGATCACCACTATAGGAGTTCTCATGAACAAAAATAAAAAAACGGCTTGTATTTATTTGGGCATAGCTTCTTTTATACTACTGACTAATATTGCTTTTGCTGAAGGGGGCATTGGTGAGCGTGCTACTGCTATTAAAGATAGTCTCGCCCCTATTATTGATTTAATTAAATGGGCTTCTTATATTATGGGTGTCGGTTTTGCTTTAGCGGGTATGTTAAAGTTTAAAGCACATAAAGACCAGCCTGTACAAGTGCCATTAAGCCAACCTATTGTATTATTATTAATTGCAGCTGGGTTAGTTGGCTTACCTGCTGTTGTTGATATTATGAAGGGCACATTGCTTGGCGAAGGCGCTAAATCTGATTTTGATTTTCAATAAATAAAGCGAGAATACATGGGAACCTTTATCGATCCAGTACTCGAGAGTATTGATGACCTTTTATCATGGATGGGATCGGCTTTAGGCCAAAATGCATCCGATTATTGTTTATTGCAAACCGCTGATAGTAAGCATACTCTGGTTGGAGCCGATGGTTCCCTTATCTCTATTATTAAATTGCATGGTGCTACCCTTTTAGTAGGCCCTGATGAATTTGAAAGAATACATCAGGGATTAACCAATGCACTCACCTCTTCTATGGCTCGCTTAGGCCATGCTGTTCAAGTCTATTTACATTATGACAAAGACAGCATTAAAGCGGAATTAGGCGATATTTTAGGACCGGCCATGGCCACGGCTGAGCGATTAGAGCTCAATTTATCAGATTTATTTGAAGAACGCATTACTCATTTAGCAGAATATTGTGCCTCAGAAGCTGTTTTTTTTGTATTATGGACACGTCCTAATGCCTTATCACAAACCCAATTAGATCTTGCCCAAAAAGGCAAATTGCAAAAAATAAAAGATGCTAAATTACCCCCTCTTCGAAGAGCACAAAATATATTAGCTTCTATTCCAGAATTACGAGAAACACATGATTCGTTTGTTCGTTCGCTCTTAAATGACATGTTAGATTTAAATCTATATGCAGTACTCATGGATGTACATAGCGCGCTTTATGAAGTACGTAAAAGTATAGATCCTGAAGTGACAGGCTCAGAGTGGAAACCTGTATTACCCGGCGATATCATTCCTATACGCAATCTTAAAGATAAAACCCGTCGAGATCTCTCTGAAGTGATGTGGCCTCCACTAGGTCCTCAACTCATTCCTCGAGATGGCGAAATTCTTAATTTAAGAACGGCGCGTATTGGAGATAGAATTTATAGTACACTGTATGTCGATCTTTTCCCTCAAGAAATTCGACCTTTTTATGATTTATTCAAACGCGTTTTACATTGTCGTCTGCCGTGGCGTATTTCATTTTTAATGGAAAGTGATGGAATTAAAACTTTAGGAATTAGACCTTTATTAGCGAGTATTTTAAGTTTTTCTTCCAGTCAAAATCCTTTAATTAGTGACGCTTCGGAATTATTACACTATTATCGTGATAATACGGATACTGCCGTAGTCAAATTACGAGTTGCTGCCTCTACATGGGCTCCTTTAGATGCTCCTAAATTATTAAGAACCCGTACAGCAGAATTAACCAAAGCAATGCAAGGATGGGGTCGATGTGAAATCGGCGAAATTTCAGGCGATAGCTTTTCAGCAACGCTCTCTACCGCTTTGGGTATCACCGTTAATAGTGTTGCCACCCCTGCGGTAGCTCCTCTAAATGATGTAGTTTATATGTTACCCTTTACACGACCGGCTTCCCCTTGGCTCTCAGGCGCGACATTATTTCGCTCTCCTGATGGTAAGCCCTGGCCTTATCAGCCTGGTTCTACGCTTCAAGCGACTTGGATCGATCTTATCTATGCAAGACCGGGTTCTGGTAAATCGGTATTGTCGAACTCTATTAACCTAGCCTTATGCCTACAATCTGGTATTATCCGGCTCCCTAGAATTTCTATTATTGATATTGGCCCTTCCAGTGCGGGGTTAATTTCTCTCATTAAAGAAGCCCTCCCTCCTGAAAAACAACATTTTGCAGCGTATCATCGTTTAAGAATGACCCCGGATTATTCTATTAATCCTTTTGATACTCAATTAGGCTGTCGCTACCCTACACCCCAAGAACGTAGCTTTTTAGTTAACTTTATGACGTTATTAGCCACTCCTATTGGTGAAGAAAAAGCCTATGATGGTATTGCCGATATGGCAGGATTAATTATTGATGAGTTGTATAAAAATCTATCTGATGAACACAGCGCGAATAAATATACACGCGACTTAGATACTCATCTTGATAATGCATTAGATGAACTTGATTTTACAGTCGATTCTCATACTACTTGGTGGGAAGTCACCGATGCCTTGTTTAAAGGTGGCCAAATACATTTAGCAATGGTTGCCCAGCGTTATTGTTCACCTTTAATGGCAGATTCTGTCTCGATGTGCCGAACTCAAGTGGTTGAAGATTTGTATGGAAAAATTATCGCGCCCACGGGCGAGCCTTTAATTACTGCTTTTGGACGTATGATCTCTAGTGCAGTGCGCGAATATCCATTATTATCCCGCGTCACTTCTTTTGATTTAGGCGATGCTCGTATTGTCTCTTTAGATTTAGACGAAGTTGCTAAAACAGGTGGTGAAGCTGCAGATAGACAAACCGCAGTGATGTACATGTTAGCTCGCTTTACTGTAGCGCGTCATTTTTATTTAACGGAAGAAAACCTAGAAGACTTCCCTAAAATTTATCATGAATATCATAAAGAACGTATTTTACAAATCAGAGAAGATCCCAAACGCTTAGTGCTCGATGAGTTTCATCGCACCGCAAAAGCCAAAGCAGTGCGAGATCAGGTTATTGTAGATATGCGAGAAGGCCGAAAATGGAAAGTACAAGTGGCTCTTTTATCACAATCTCTAGACGATTTTGATCCAGTCATGGTTGAATTTGCAACGTCTATCTTTATTATGGATGCCGGTCCTAAGCAAGCCGTTGATAAATCGGTAGCCACTTTTGGTCTTTCTGAGACTGCAAGACTCGCTTTATCGACTCGTGTGCATGGCCCTCGAGCAGAAGGGGCTACTTTCTTAGCACAGTTTGCTACAAAATTAGGGATGAATACGCAATTATGCACTGCTACATTAGGCCCCATCGAATTATGGGCGTTTAATACTACAGCAGAGGATGCCCGCATTCGAAATGCGCTTTATAAGCGTATTGGAGCAACAGAAACTCGTAATTTATTAGCCATGCTCTATCCTACTGGCAGTGCTGCGAGTGTCGTCGAACAACGTTTATCGCAAATTAAAGCGGGGGGCAAAAAAGTAAGCTCGGATGACACTTCTAGTGTGATTGAACAGCTCATTGAAGAAATTGTTAATGTATACGAAAATACAACTGTTGCAAAAGCAAAAGCCTCTGAAGTGTAAGCCACTTATTTGTAGTTTAAGTGGCTAAATCTATATTTCAAAGTTACTACGACTATAATCTGCGAGAAAGTCGTAACCAATAATGTTTTGTGTTGCACTTACCTCTTCTAATGCACGTAATGTTGTATTAAAATTTAATTTTATTTAAGTAGGTCTTCTATGGCGTATAACGACTGGGTTAGCTTCAGGTTCTACCGGGGCAGTTTTTGTTTCACTTGATTCTTCCGCTTCTAACTTCACGGGTGCTTCAGCTATTTTTTTGAACTCTAGCTCTAATCCCCCTAGGTCGCTACGCGACGGTCCCCCTTTACGAAAGTGGGAAATTGGTTCGCTGCGCTCACCCAGATCCGTGCTAATCATAGGTTATTGTGTTGTGCTAATCCTAGGTTATTGTGTTAAATTTGGGCAAATATTTTTGAAAAAAATTCAAAATATTAGGATGTTATGATTTGCCAGATTTAGGCGTACTATCTGTTTTATCAGAGCTTGTAGGCACATGTATTGTGACTTCTGCTTTAGATTCTACAACAGTCTTTGGGCTCAAAGAGGAGAACATGAGCACTTGTGCACGCAATTCCTCTACTCTTTTATTTGCCTGTGTACTCAAAAATTTTAACACGGTGGGATCGGGGGTATTACTTTTATTTATTTTTCCTCCATATTGAAGTAATAATTGTACTGTTTCACTATGACTATTTTCTGCAGCAAGATACAGGGGAGTTTTACCCTCTTCTAATACAACATTAACCACTTTTTTTCCAATTGGAGAATCTAATACTGCTTTTAGCAGCTGCCACTTATTTTCTGAGATCAAATACTCAATCAGCCCTTCATTTATTTTTGCGCCTCGCTCTAGTAACAAACTTACTGCATCAACCCGATTATTCATTATTGCCAAATCCAATGGCGTATACTCATCACTTCCCATTAGACTATCTATAAGCATTTTTCCTGCACTAGAATCCAGTAATAATTTTAAAACCTCAGTATGACCATTGTGTGCGGCAACATGAACAGAATTTGAACCATCGTTAATTCTTATATCTGGATGAGCCTCTTTAGCTAGTAATAATTCAACGATTTCTACATGGCCGTGCATCGCAGCTAAATACAGTGGAGTAACCCCAGAACTTTTTACAGACTTATTAACGAACTCTTCTTCTGTATCTGTTATCAATAATTCTTTTAAAACATCGATATGCCCATTTTGTGCTGCCAGCTGAATTGGGTTAAACCCATCGCTGGCTATCTTATCTATTCGTGCCCCTTCGCTTAATAATAACTGAACTTCCTCAAGATGGCCTTCTCTTGAACAAAAATAGAGGGCATTCGCATTATCATATTGATTCGCCTCATTTAGATCTACTTCCCCTTCTTCTTTGCGTGCTTGTAATATTGTTGTTATTCTTTGAATATTATCTGGATAATCGGGCAACGGGTTTTGTGCATCATCAAATACTGAAACGCTCACCCCCGTTAAATTTGAATTGGGTTCATATAAAAAAGCACTTTGAATATTTGAAATTAAATCTTCCATTTTCTCTGAATCAAATCGTCTTTCAAAAAAGAGCTCATCCGTATCTTCATCTAGAAAACCATTAGAATCAAATAAAACATATTCTTGTGTATCTTTATCAAAAAACAATCCAATCACATGATTACTACTTGCTAACCTAATAAGTTTATTAGCCGGAATATCTTCTAAAAGATTTTTAAATTCATCATTTGTAAAAACAAAAGCAATTTCATCTTCTTTTCTTAATGTTGGATAATCACTTTGTTTTACCAAATTAATCAAAACATCGGAATCAGACTGTAAAATACCAGCACTACCAGGTACTGCTTGTTTAAAAGGCGCTGTGACTGCTTGTAACCATACTGTAGAAGATAAAGCATACTCTATAGTATCTTCTAGCTCTTTTGATAAGCTTTCTTTCCTCCCATCCCAAGTTAAAATAGGAGTCATAATCGAGTCATAAAAATATTGCTCTTTGCCTCGAAGTTTATAATAAAACCAAAGCGTAGTGATCCCAGAACAATGACCTTGCGCCAAACTCTTGAGTGTATTTGCATGATCTAAGCGATAAACCTCAGGCCTGTCTTTACTCACAATAGACAGGTAGGTTTTAAATTTGTCTAATAAATCTACTTGATTTTCATTACTCCGTGGCATCTTTAACCCCCAAACTACGAGAAGTTATTTAAATAGCTCACTTTAAGAAGAACGATATTTTCAAAAAAGATTGAAAATATCGTTCTTCTTGCTCTTAGTTAAGAATTAGGGTAAATCGCAAGCACGGCATAAAAACACACCATGCATGCTAAAAAAGGAGGTGGAACCATTTGGTTTTTTATACTTAAACCATTGAAAAGGGATATGAGGGTAGTGTTTTTTTACAAGCTTTGCAGCTGAACAGCCAATCTCAGCTATTAATAAGCCATTTGGATTTAAATATTGTTTCGCTTGCGCTAACATTTTATGAATAATCACCAAGCCATCTGGGCCTGCCTCTAAAGCGATTTTAGGTTCTGCTTTAAATTCCTCGGCGCTATTTTGATATTCACTCCTTGAGACATAAGGTGGATTACTAATAATTAAATCATATTTATTATGTAAACTTTCAAAGACATTACTTTCAATACAGTGCGCTCTGGTATTTAATCCATGTCTGTCTATATTAATTTGTGCTACTTCTAAAGCTTGAGGGGAAATATCTGCTAAATCAACTTTAATTTTGGGATCTAAAAGTGCCAAGGTTAAGCCAATACAGCCAGAACCGCAGCATAAATCTAATACTCGATTATTTTCCCAAGAAATCAGTTTTAAAAACTCCTCAAATCGCGTATTCATAATCGAGCGAGGCACTAAAACATGCTCATTCACATAATAAGTGTACCCTAAATAAGAGGCTGTATTGGTCATATACTCAACAGGGATTCTTTGTGCAATTCTCTTTTCAAATAATACGATTATATCTTTTGCTATTGCTTGCGTTAAAAATGGGGGGGTAAAATCATCTACATTTTTTAAAACATAATCGACCAAGCATTGTGCATTACTCAATAATGAATAATCGCCACAAAAATGATGATGCAGTTTATATTTGCGCATTAAGCTATATCCTAGCGCAGTAATATCTTCCACAGTGGCCCTTTTTTCTATGCAAGTATTTAAAAATGCAACATATTGTTTATTTCTATAAGGATTAATAGAGACACTAAAAGACATTAGAATAGCTCAACATGCCAGTGGGGTTTTTTAAACCATATAAAATATACAGGCGGTAAACTTAATAAAAGCAAACCGAATATTAAATACCCCTGAAAGACCAATACATGCCCTATATCATGAGAAAAAGGCGGAATAAAGCCAATAAAAAATACAAATAAACAGGTTACTATTCCCATTCCACTGACAAACCACATCCCTATTTTGCCCCCGGGAACTCGATAAGCACGAGGTACATGAGATTGAGAGTATCGCAATTTAATGGCTGCAGCAAAAATAAGAATATACATAATCATAGCAAATTGCGCAGTTAAAACAGTAATCACCCAAAACGCACTATTAATATTAGGCATGACAGCAATAATTAACGTTAAAATAGACCCTAGTACTGCTTGCACTAATAACGTCCCTACAGGCATACCGCGCTCATTTATTTTATGCATCCAAGGAGGTAAAAATCCATCAGCAGCGGAGACTAAAATTCCTTTTGCGGGGCCAATAATCCAGGTATTCACTCCGGCCAGCGATCCTATCACTGCAAAAGCCGCTACTACTTTAACTGCCCATCCTAGATGAAACACTTGAAAAAACTCATTAAAGGCTTGCATTAACCCAGAAAACAAACTAATGGTTGTAGGCTCAATGACCATTGCAATGCTCAAAGAGCCTAAAATAGAAATCAATAAAATAATAATAGTAGATAGCAAAATAGCGCGAGGATAATTTTGTTGAGGATTGGTTGCTTCTTTTGCATGAAAAGCAGCTATTTCTATACCTGCGAAACTTAACACAGCGCCCACCACCAGCACCATATTTTCAAGTCTAAAATCTGGAAGTAAGGTTGTCCAACTCATCTCAATTTTCAGATCTTTGCCTAAATAGAACCATAAGCACCCTAGACCAATAATTAAAAATCCCGGAATAATGGTCCCTAAAAGTACCCCAATAGTACTAATAAGACTAGAAATGCGCATGCCTAAAAAATTAACAAAAGTCGCCCCCCAAAAAATTAGCAATATCATTGATATCATATATACTTTATTATGAATTAATTCAGGGGAGATTAAATAGGCGAGTCCTCCGGCAGTAAAAATTAAGACCGTTGGAAACCAAGAAATACTCAGCATCCAAGCCATCCAAATAGCAATAAACCCTATGGATTTGCCAAAGGCTTCAGATACCCAGGTATAAATTCCACCTTCTTTAGGCCAGCCCGTGGCTAACTCGGCACAACACAGTGCCGTGGGGATAAAAAATAAAAGTGCAGCAAGGATATAAAAAAAGATAGCTGAAAAACCGTACTCTACCATCACAGATAAATTTCTTAAAGATACAATGGCAGCTACGTTAATCATAGCTAAACTAAATAACCCAAGAATCCGACCCTGAGTTTGCATAAGAAATTCTCCTGTGTAATGTATCTCAATATTAATTAATTTCTGAGAAAAAAATGTATATACATCTTTCTTAATCTTGATCTAAACCCAATCTAAACTGAATCTTTTCATGATTAGCCTCCATAATTTCAATTCGCCTTCCATCTACCCTAAAGCTTTTTTGAACTTCTGAGATTTCTATTATTTTTTCTATAGTTTCACTTTTTTGCTTTGAGTAGAAACTATTTTTTCTAGCAGAAACATTCGTATATTTTTTATGACCAAAAGCCAATTTTCCATTTTTTTTCCCAAGATAAATAAGGGAATTTTCATTTCCACAATATTCTTGAGCATGTAGCTGCACTTTTTTCCATTTTGCAGACTCTGGAAAAGGATAAGTATATTCTCGCTCTTGTGCCACTGCAAACAATTCCATTTGATTAGTATTGGCTAATTGTTTAATACCTGCATAATCAAATCTTCTTAAGCCAGTCAGACCTTCTGCTACCGCATTCACCATATACTCTTTAAAACCCTTTTTAGTTTTAGCAATATAGTAGTAATACTTCCCTTTTGAATACGATTTTACCAATACCGTATTGGGATATAAGACAAAATTGGGAGATAATAAACTGGTAGATTTTCCAGTAACAGGGCTCAGGAGCTCAATCCCATCTACAATACTGAGATCGGCTTCTCTAAATATATATTCGCCTACTTGAACGTTTTGTATGGTATCAGCTGCTGAACTATGATAATGCTCATGACGAGGATGGACGTGTACTAGACTTTGCTTAGATGCACACGCAGATAAAATAAGTAATAAAAAAAATAAAGTGACATTTTTTAAGATAGACATGAAGAAAACCATGTTTTTATGAAGCACTTAAGAAAATATTCCAAATGAAGCCAATTTACTTATAATTATAATAAATTGGCTCCCCGAGACGGGCTCGAACCGCCGACCCAGTGATTAACAGTCACTTGCTCTACCAACTGAGCTATCGGGGAATAGGTATTTGCAGAATTTTACTGGCCTATCACCATGAAGTCAATCATTTTATCGCCCTTCCTAAAAAATATTTTTCAAAAGAGTCATAGAATTTACTAACTCACTCATGCTCGTAGCAAAAGAAAGCCGAAGATGACCTTCTGATCCAAAAGCAGAGCCTGGAACGACTGCCAAGCCCACTTTAATAAGAAGGTACTCCGATAAGTCTAAATCATTTTTAATGCTAGGTATACTCTCTATTAACTTTTTTACACGTGGAAAAGCATAAAAAGTTCCATCTCCTGCTAAACACTCAACACCAGGAATATTATTCAGTTCACTAACAACAAAATCATGACGCTCTTTAAAGGCTTTTACCATCGCACTGACTGTATCTAAACTGCCTCTTAACGCTGCTTCTGCCGCAGCTTGTGAGATAGAACAAGGGTTAGAAGTGCTTTGCCCTTGTACCTTAGCCATAGCCTTAATAAGCTTTTCAGGCCCTGCTGCATACCCCAGACGCCATCCAGTCATAGCGTACGTTTTAGAAACCCCCGTTAACACAACGGTTCTACTGGCTAACTCTGGACATACCATAGCAAGATTATAAAATGGTTTATTATCCCAAAGAATATGTTCATACATATCATCAGAGGCTATTAAAATTTCAGGATGGCTCAATAAAACTTCAGCTATTTCGCTTAATTCTTGTTTTGTATACGCTAAGCCAGATGGATTAGAAGGACTATTAATAATAAATAATTTTGTTTTCGCAGTGATAGCAGCTTTAAGCTGCTGAGCATTGATTTTAAAATTTTGCTCGAGTGAAGTTTCGATAATCACTGGCTTTCCACCCACTATCAGGGTCATATCAGGATAGGAGACCCAATACGGTGCTGGAATGATCACTTCATCTCCATCGTTAATATAAGCTTGTAATAAATTAAAAATACATTGCTTACCACCCGTGGAGACAATAATTTGATTAGGCTCGTAATTTAACTTATTAAATTGGCTAAACTTTTGAACGATCGCTGCTTTTAAACTAGGTATACCATCCACAGCCGTATACTTGGTTTTACCATCATGAATAGCCTTAATCGCTGCCTCTTTAATATAGTCAGGCGTATCAAAATCAGGCTCACCCACACTTAAATCAACAATGTGCCGACCCTCTTTACGTAACGCTACGGCACGTTGCCCAATCGCTAAGGTCGGAGAAGGTTTAATGCGATTCACTCGATCGGAAAGCGTAATCATTCCTGTATTATTATCCATAAGTTAAAGTTATTTATCTGAAATTATACTATAATGAGTACAAGCCTTATTAAACCATACTATGCCATAATTTAAAATGAAAACCAATTTTGAAGGTAAACTCGTTATCGCTATTTCCTCTCGGGCTCTGTTCGATTTAGATGAAAGTCATCAAATATTCGAAAAAGAAGGATTTGAAGCTTTTGCCAAATATCAACGAGATAATGAGCTTAATGTATTAGCCCCTGGCTTTGCATTTCCCTTAGTAAAAAAATTATTACGTTTAAATGAAGGACGCACCCCTGAGAATACTTTAGTGGAAGTCATCTTATTATCTCGCAATACCGCAGACACAGGATTGAGAATTTTTAACTCCATTGCACATCATAACTTAGCCATTACCCGAGCTGCATTTTCAGGAGGCAAAAGTCCCTACGTGTATATTAAGGCGTTTGGTGCACATTTATATTTATCTTTAAACGCGAATGATGTTAAACAAGCTATTATATCAGGCTGTCCTGCTGCAACCATTTGGTCTGGAAATCATGATAATGTAACAAATATTAATAATGAGGGACTCAATATTGCTTTTGATGGCGATGCGGTTTTATTTTCAGATGAATCTGAAACCGTATTTAAAACAAAAGGATTAGAAGCCTTTCATGCAATGGAAAAAACTTCAGCGCACACCCCTTTAGCAGACGGACCTTTTAAAGGGTTTATTTTAGCGCTACATAAATTGCAAAATGAAGTCAATTTACCTATCCCTATTCGCACTGCTTTAGTCACCGCCCGCTCGGCACCCGCGCATGAGCGCGTCATTCATACTTTAAGAAAATGGGATATCAGAATAGATGAATCGATTTTTTTAGGGGGCTTAGCAAAAATCGACTTTCTAGAAGCCTTTAACGCGGATATTTTCTTTGACGACCAAACTACCCATTTAAAAGATGCAGGCTCTCGAATTACCTCTGCCCACGTCCCCTACGGAATAGCCAATCAATAATTTCTCCCTTAAAATGCCAGTTTTGGCGGGTTTGACGTCTCAACTACGCCAAAACCACAATAAAAAAGGTAGTTTTGGCGGGTTTGAGTGTCAGAGCAAGTTAGGAAGTTCCTGTGCTTATCACCACTGCTTACTAAAATTAAGTCCTACTGTATTCTTAGAAGCCATTGGAGAGAAAGTCACCCCTTTATATTTAGTTGTGAACAGCAAACTACTGGCCATCCCTATTGCTGCCCCCGCAAATACATCTTCTCCATAATGTTTTTTAGCCTGCACACGGCTATACCCTACAAAAACAGCCCCTGCATAAGCTGGTAGCGCATAAGAAAATCCATATCTTCTGTGAATAAAAGTAGCTCCCATAAAAGCCGCTGCAGTATGGCCTGAAGGGAACGATTTAAAGCTTTGTCCATTAGGTCTTTGTTTATGGGTGGCTAATTTCAAGCCTTCCGTAATGGCTTCAAAGGTAATAAAAGCTTGCGCCCATTCCCTGATCCCTTCAAAATGCGTGCCTTTAGCATCTTCATAGAGTAAGGCGGAAGCTAAACCAATAGCAGGAATAAGGATCTGTATCTTATCTCCTGCTCGTTCGGTCCCTAAACGATCAGCTGAGTAACTTGGATTAATTACCAGCATAGTTACTAAAACGAATAGTACATGTGTCATTTTTTTAAATATTAACTTCATACAAACCCCAGTGATTATCAATTTAAGTATTATACTTTTATTTTTGCTAGCAAATCAACTGCAAGCATCATACATTCAGATTTTATCTGCTACGCTATATATATGTGCTTTACATACTTAAAAAGTAAACTTGCGATGTTAAAAAACTCAGCATTTTCGAGGAGCCTATCCCTATTGTCTAATCATTCTAATCATTCCGATATTCAAGCTGCCTTAAGTGCATGTGAGGCTCGACTTAAACAACAAGAAAAAATGGCTGCTATTGGTTTATTAACTGCTGGTATTGCACATGAAATTAAAAATCCTCTTAATTTTATTAATAATTTTTCTAAGCTGGACATAGAACTATTAAGTGAATTAAAAGCAGAAATTGAAAAATTAACTATTCCAGCACAATCAAAAGAATTTATAAACGATCTTATAAAAGATATTCAAACCAATTGTGAAAAAATCCAGGAGCATGGAGCGCGTGCTGAAAGCACAGTACAGATGATGTTATTACAAGCCAAACAAAAAAATACACCCGACAAAGAAACTATCTCTATTAATAAGATATTAGAAGAATATGCCAATCTAGCGTATCATGGCATGCGCGCAACCAATACGAATATGAATGCAAAATTTGAAAAAAACCTAGATAAAACGCTGCCCACTATCAAAGCATTCCCACAATCTATAGGCCGTGTTTTTTTAAATATTATTAATAACGGATTATATGCGACCAATCAAAAAAAAGATACACTTGCTCAAGATACTGAGTTTATGCCAACGATTACACTCACTACAAAAAATGAAGCCAATAGTATTATTATAAAAATAAAAGACAACGGCATAGGTATTTTAGAATCTGAATTAAAAAAAATCTTTGAGCCTCTTTTTAGCACTAAAGCTGCGGGACAAGGCACCGGCTTAGGATTAACTATTTGTCAAGATATTATTGTAAAAGAACACGATGGTGAGCTTAAAGTGAATAGTACCCCTGGAGAATATACAGAATTTACCATCATTTTACCGAAGTAGGTCCAATATGCAAGAAAATGTGAGTCAAAAAATATTATTTGTAGACGATGAGCCCGATGTAGAGTTACTGATGAAACAACGTTTTAGACAGCAACTGCGCGAAAAAAAGTTTATTTTTTATTTTGCACAAAACGGAATTCAAGCCCTAAAGATACTCGCTCAAGAATCTGATATTAGAATGGTGGTATCGGATATTAACATGCCAGAAATGGATGGTCTGACTTTATTACGTAATTTAAATGAAAAATATCCCAACATTATGCCCATTATTGTTTCTGCCTATGGCGATATGACTAACATTCGAACTGCAATGAATTTAGGGGCTTTTGACTTTGTGACTAAACCAATTAATTTTGGTGATCTCACTATTACTATTGACAAAACACTCAGCCATGTCCAAAATTTATTGAACTCTAAAAAAATGCAAAACCGTTTAGAAGGTATTTTACAAGAACTCAATGTTGCCGCACACATTCAACAATCTATTTTGCCCAAAACTTTTATCGAAAATGATCATATACAGCTTTATGCAAAAATGATACCCGCCCAAGAAATAGGGGGAGATTTTTATGATTTTTTCTGGTTAGATGAAGAAAAAATCAGGCTGGCTTTTCTTATAGCAGACGTATCGGGAAAAGGCGTGCCCGCAGCTTTATTTATGACAGTTTGTAGAACTTTAATTCGCTCCTATGCCCGGGCTGCCTCTTCACCAAGCCATACCTTAATGCAAGTCAATCAAGCCCTAGAAAAAGATAATTTCAATATGATGTTTGTGACGCTTTTTTATGGAGTTTTGGATACACAAACAGGTCGTGTAGAATATATTAATGGTGGACATAATCCGCCTTATATTATTCGCTCAGAGGGTAATGTGGAACTTATTCCCACTACCCATGATATGGCTCTGGGAATTATGAGTACCAATACCTATACCTTAGGGGAAGCGCATCTCAATCCCAATGATATGCTGTTTTTATTTACAGATGGGGTAACAGAGGCGACAAACCCACAACTAGAATACTATACTGATAAACGACTTGTTTTAACACTTGATGAATATCGAAATTTAACACCAACTGAACTAATTAACAGTATGGAAACAGAAATTGGCGAATTTGCAGCAGGCTATCCTCAAAGTGATGATATCACTATGTTGTCAATTCGCTACTTATGGAAAAATAAAATATGATCGCTAATCGACTTCAATTAACCTTTGCAAACCACGCGGATGAAGCCCCGCATGTAGCGCGTAAAATAGAAGCTTTTCTTCACACACAACAGGTTGATCTCCGTGTCATTAATAAAATCTTGCTATGTGTAGATGAATTAGTGACTAATATCATTGGGCATGCCTATACTGATCAGGCAGAACATGCTGTTAGTCTGGAATGTTCAATTCAAGAAGATAGAATTATGCTAGAATTACGTGATGATGGGGTTCCGTTTAATCCTACTATAAATAGCCATGGGCCTAAACTATTTAAAACAATAGAAGACACCCAGATAGGCGGTTTAGGGGTTCATTTAGTTATGACTTTAATGGATCACGTAGAATATCAAAGGGAAGGAGACTTTAATGTATTAAGAGCAACTAAAATGATTGCATAATTCTTATAAATAAATATTAAGAGAAAAATAATGGATATTAATCAAAACTCAATCAATGGCCACACTGTACTCACACTAGGGGGCCAAATAGATAGTACCGCTGCAATGAAATTTGAAGAAACCATCGTCGAATTGATTGCAAGTGGCACCAATAATATGATTATAGATTTTTCTAAAGTCCAATTTATTAGTAGTGCGGGCTTAAGAGTATTATTAGTCGCAGCTAAAAAAGTCAAACCTTACGGCGGAAAAGTCATACTATGTAACCTTTCCACCGATGTACTGGAAGTCTTTAATATTAGCGGATTTTCTGTTTTATTTTCAATTTATGACAATATGGATGAAGCCGTTAAAAACAGCTAATCTCGCTCTTTGTTATGCTCTGATAATGACATTAAACTCGCATTTCCACCTGCTGCGGTTGTATTCACCGACAAAGTTCGCTCAGTTGCTAAACGCGTTAAATAATGAGGGCCGCCTGCTTTTGGCCCTGTACCAGAGAGCCCTTCTCCACCAAAGGGTTGTACACCAACTACAGCACCAATCATATTACGATTTACATATATATTCCCTACATTCACATGTTGATAAATATAAGCAACCATTTCATCAATACGACTATGAATTCCTAAGGTCAATCCAAAACCAGTCTGGTTAATCTCATTAATTATTTTATCTAAATTTTTACGCTCATAACGAATAACATGTAAAATCGGGCCAAAATTTTCCTCTTTTAATTGAGTAATCGATTGAATCTCATACGCACAAGGTGCAAAATAAATACCCTTATTTTCATCCCTTAGGGGTGTTTGAGCAAGTTTTTTAGCATGTGATGCAGGGCTATCTAACCACTGTTGATGCGCTTGCAATTTCTCTTTTGCTGCCATATCAATAACGGGCCCAATATCGGAGGACAAAGCCATAGGATTACCAACGCTTAACTCAAGCATTGCGCCTGTGAGCATGGTAATAATTTTATCAGCAATTTCTTCTTGTAAATATAAAACTCTTAAAGAAGAACAACGCTGCCCTGAACTTTTAAAACTTGAAGTAATAACATCTGTTACCACTTGTTCTGCTAGAGCACTTGAATCAACAATCATTGCATTTTGACCACCCGTTTCAGCAATCAAAGGAATAATAGAACCTTTGCGTGCTGCTAAGGTTTGATTGATATGATAAGCAGTTTGAGTTGAACCCGTAAAGACCACAGCTGCCACTCTAGGATCTGATACAAGATAATCACCAGTAATACTGCCACTAGCAGGCAATAACTGAATTCCTTCTTTAGAAGCGCCTGCTTGATGAAAGAGATCTACCGCTTTAGAAGCAATGAGTGAAGTTTGGCTTGCAGGCTTTGCAATCACACTGTTACCTGCTGCAAATGCAGCAGTCATTTGACCTATAAAAATAGCTAAAGGAAAATTCCAAGGACTAATACACAGTACTACTCCACGCCCCTCTAGAGTTAATTGGTTATACTCGCCTGTAGGTCCTTTTAAAACCGTTGGCTCTCCAAATTTTTCAAAACACTCACTTGCATAATACCTACAAAAATCAACCGCTTCTCTGATTTCAGCTAACGCATCATCAAATGTCTTTCCAGCTTCTAAAATAAGTAAATGCATTAATTCAGGATAATGATGTTCTAAAACATCAGCGAATTTTAATAATATTGCGCTACGCGCTTTAGCGCTAGGAACTTGACGAGTATTAAAAAAATGGGTTGCTTGTGCTAATGCGTTTTCTATAATCGATTGATCTGCCAAAGCCACTGTTCCTAATTTTAAATCTTTATCAATAGGGGAGAACACACTATGAGACTCTAAAGTATCCTTAGTACTTTTAGAAGCTGCAGTGGGCTCTACATGCACCATGGTCTGTGGATCATTCAAACGTTCTAGTTCTTTTAACAGCATAACAAATTCATTTGGATTTTTTAAATCGAGTCCCCATGCATTTAAACGTTTAACACCATAAATTTTTCGAGGCAAAACGATATGAGGATGTTCTTTAGATTCCATTGCTTCTAACTTTTGAATAGGATTAGCAACCATTTCACTAATAGGGATATTTTCATCTGCAATACGGTTTACAAAAGAAGTATTTGCCCCATTTTCTAATAAACGGCGTACCAAATAAGCCAGTAAATCTTCATGAGTTCCAACAGGGGCATAAATACGACAAGGGGTATTTTTATTGACAATTTGTCCATATAAAGGCTCCCCCATTCCATGCAAACACTGGAACTCATAGGCGGTACAATGTGCTTGGGCAGCCAAAGCGCGTACTACCGCCAAAGTAAAGGCATTATGAGTAGCAAATTGTGGGTAAATCACATCCGTATGAGCCAATAACACTTTAGTACAAGCAATATAATTTACATCGGTCGCTATTTTTCGTGTAAAAACCGGATATCCACTTAATCCATTAGCCTGAGCCAATTTTATTTCTGTATCCCAATATGCGCCTTTAACCAATCTAACCATAATTTTTTTATGGTGTTTAGCGGTTACTTCTGCTAGCCATGTAATAATTCCGCTAGCACGTTTTTGATAAGCTTGTACTGCCAAACCAAATCCATCCCAGCCATTAAAATCAGGATCAACAATGACCGATTCAACGACTTCTAATAAAATAAAAAGCGTATCTGCTTCTTCAGCATCTATGGTAAATCCGATATTATTTTGTTTAGCGAGCATTGCTAAGGCTTTTACCTTAGGGACTAATTCAGATAAAATGCGTTTACGTTTTAGCATCGAAAACCTAGGATGTAAAGCAGAAAGCTTCACTGAAATACCCGGGCCTTCAATAGGGCCTCTGCCTGCACTTGCAACGCTAATGGTTTCAATTGCTTTTTGGTAGGCTTGAAAATATTTTTCAGCATCGGCCTGAGTATAAGCTGCTTCTCCTAACATATCATAAGAATACCGAAATCCTTTTGCTTCTGCTGTTTTAGCACGCTTTAGGGCTTCTTCTATAGTGCGTCCCATTACAAATTGACGACTTAAAATACGAATAGCTTGATAGACAGCTTGTCGAACAATAGGCTCTCCTCCCATGCTCACTAATTTTTTCAAACCGGATTTTAAATTGTTTTCTTGGGTATTGGTTCCCCACATTACTTTACCCGTGAGCATCAAAGCCCATGTTGCTGCATTTACAAACATGGAACTACTTTTACCCGCGTGTGCACCCCAATCCCCTTGGGTTAATTTATCTCGTATTAAAGCATCAATCGTTTTACTATCTGGAATACGTAATAAAGCCTCTGCCAAACACATTAAAGCAATGCCTTCTTCACTGGATAAATCGTATTCTACTAAAAATGCATCCATCCCACCTTGACTAAGACGCTGATCTCGTAAATTTCTAACCAATCCCATGGCATAATCTTGACATGATTCAACCATTTTGGGCATTAAATTAGCTTTAGGGATTAGTCTATTAACAAACTGAGTTTCATCTTCTCTGTAGGTTTCCAGCATAGATTTTAAGACATTATGTTCTGTAACTAAAAACTCTTCATTCGATTTAATAAAACTTTGCATACCATACTCCTGAAATACTGTATTACTTATTCTTAATGACTTATTCTTAAGTGTTTTGGCTAATTTTTGCCCAGGCCAAATTAAATTGATCGGTAATTTTTTTAGAAGGTGGCTTATCTAACAAACTCGTGATGACCACCGCCAGAGTGCCTGTAATAAACCCGGGGATAATTTCATATAAATCAAAAATACCACCGTGTAAAAAATACCAAATAATAACTGTGAAGGCACCAAAAAGCACCCCCGCTATAGCACCATTTCGTGTCATTCTAGGCCAAAATAAAGACAATACAACACATGGCCCAAAAGCAGATGCCAACCCTGCCCAAGCAAAGGCAACTAGATCAATAATTTTATTATTAGGAACAGAAGCTAAAGACAGAGCCACTGCTCCTATCAAAAGAAGACTAATACGTCCAACCCAAACTAATTCTTTTTGACTCGCTTTTTTCCTAAGTAAACGATGGTATAAATCTTCTGTTAATGCACTAGAAGAAGCCAACATTTGGGAATCAATCGCACACATAACGGATGATAAAATAGCAGCAAATAATAACCCTGCTAACCAAGGACTAAATAATGCTTCTGAAAACATAACAAAAACTGATTGTGGATCCATACCTTTAGCTTGAAAATAAGCAATACCAACAAAACCAATTAATACAGCTCCTAACATCGATAAAGACATCCAAGAAACGCAAACTCGTCTGGCTAAAGGAATATCTGTCAACGTTTTTACTGCCATATAACGGACTAAAATATGAGGTTGTCCTAAATACCCTAAACCCCAAGAGACTAAATTAACAAATAATAAAATATTAAAATTATGAAAAGGATCCACGAGATGCTCTCCCACTTCTTTTATCAATCCTAAAGTTGGATGTGCTCCCCCTAACTCAAGCATTGCTACGACAGGTACAATTAACATACAACATAACATAAGAGAACCTTGAAAAAAATCAGTCCAACTTACAGCTAAAAACCCGCCAACAAGCGTATACCCCATAATAATAGTCGTGCCTAACAATAGACTTTCAGTATAATTTAAACCAAAACGTTGCAATAACACCGCGCCAGCTACCAATCCGGATGCAGTATAAAAAGCAAAGAAAATCAACGTAACAATAGCAAAAATAACTCTTAAAATACCAGAATTATCAAAAAATCGATTATCTAAAAAAGCAGGTACAGTTAAAGAATCATTGGCAATTTCAGAGAACACTCTTAAGGGCTTTGCAATAAAGCGCCAACTACAATAAGCTCCTACTGTTAAACCAATAGGGTACCAAATTTGATTTAAACCCAAAGCAAACACTGCACCAGGCAACCCAAAAAATAACCAAGCACTCATATCTGAAGCGCCTGCACTTAATGCAGCAACCGGTCCAGATAAACTTCTTCCACCCAATACAAAATCAGATAAATTTTTAGTCTTCATATAAGCTACGACAGCAATAGCTACAACAATAGTTAAATAAAGACAAAAAGCAGCAATAGTGATTGGACTTACAGATATCATATAACCTCTTGATTTTGTTTTTATATTATTAAAAATTGCTTTACTAATTTGATCAATCTAACTGACAGTATACTTGAAATAACATTTTAGAATCCACAATATAGAACAACTCCCCCCCTAAAAGCAAGATTCGTAAAATCAAAGCACAAGAATGATTTGATTTACTTAACTATTTCAAGTCTAACACCTTATTCTGACTCGCTTTATATTATAGTTTATTAATTTATACATTGATTATTTTGATATATTTCATATAGTTATAATATATTTTACAAAATAAAAATTTTACACGAATTTACTAACTAAGTTAGGGTATGTAATGAGCATTATTTTAAAATTTGACCATAAAATAAATGAATACAGCATCAATAACACAACAGAAGAACAAGAAGCTGCCCCCCATCCGCCCAAAGCGTACAGCGTGGAGGGGGTTGAATTTACTTCTTTGTATTAGGTAAATCCGTAATGGTTCCTTCGAATATCTCCGTTGCTTGCGCAATCGTTTCAGAGACCGTAGGATGAGGATGAATAGTTAAAGCGATATCTTCTGCTTCACACCCCATTTCAATTGCCAATGCAATTTCTGAAATTAAATCGCCCGCTCTAGAGCCTACAATACCACCGCCTAATACTTTATGAGTCTTTTTATCAAAAATCATTTTAGTAAGCCCTTCCTCTCGGCCTAAGCTCAATGAGCGGCCACTGGCCTTCCAAGGGAAAATAGATTTTTCATAATCAATCCCTTGTTCTTTAGCCTGCACTTCGCTCAGTCCAACCCATGCTACTTCTGGATCGGTATAGGCTACATTAGGAATACATAATGGATCAAAATAATGTTTTTTTCCAGCAATAACTTCTGCGGCAACGCGCCCTTCAGGCATTGCCTTGTGTGCTAACATAGGTTGGCCCACCACATCTCCAATGGCAAAAATATGGGGCACGTTTGTTCGCATTTGTTTATCTACTGAAATAAACCCACGCTCATCGACTTTAACACCGGCTTTGTCTGCGCCTATTAACTTCCCGTTAGGTACTCGACCCACTGAGGCTAATATTTTATCAAAGCGTTGGGGCTCAGTAGGGGCATCGCTGCCTTCAAAGGTTACCCATAAGCCATCTTTTTTGGCTTCTACTTTCGTTACTTTTGTATTTAATAAAATATTTTCATATTTAGGTTTAATAAATTTATACAAAGGGGTGGAAAGCTCTTTATCTACACCCGGCAATATAAAATCAGTTAATTCCACCACGGTGATTTTCGAACCTAATGCAGAATATATGGTTGCCATTTCAAGCCCAATAATACCCCCTCCAATAACTAACATTTTCTCTGGAATATCAGTAAGCTCTAAGGCCCCTGTTGAATCTACGATACGAGCATCATTAGGTAAAAAAGGTAAGTGCACAGGCTGCGAACCAATTGCAATAATAGCATGCTCAAATTGAATCGTTGTTAAGCCATCAGCACTGTTTACTTCTAATGTATTGTGTGATGAAAAGGTAGCTACTCCTTTAACAACCTGCACTTTACGCATGTTCGCTAATTGCCTTACTCCACCTGTAAGACGTTTGACTACGTTTGTTTTAACAAATTCACGTACTTTTATTATATCTATTGTAGGCGCACCAAAACTTACACCATGTTTTTCCAATACTTTAGCTTCGTTAATCATTTCTGCGATGTGTAATAATGCTTTAGATGGGATACACCCTACGTTTAAACAAACCCCGCCTAAGGTATCATAGCGTTCGACCAACACAACGCCTTCACCCAATAAATCTGCTGCACGAAAAGCTGCGGTATACCCCCCTGGGCCACTTCCTATTACCACTACTTTCGCCTTAATGTGTGTAATTTGAGTTTTATTATCCATGATGACTCCCAAAATTTCTATAATAATAACATACGAATATCAGACAATTGTGCTGCTAAAGCAGCTGAAAAACGCGCAGCTTGTGCCCCATCAATCACTCGATGATCATAGGACAAACTTAAAGGTAATAATAACCTTGGCTCTAAAGCACCATTTTTATAAACCGGTTTGAGCATGGATTTTGAAATACCAAGTATAGCCACTTCAGGGGCATTAATAATAGGGGTAAAATTAGTGCCTCCTATTCCACCCAAACTGGATAAAGTAAAACATCCGCCCTGCATATCAGCGCTTGTTAGTTTCCCTTCTCGAGCTTTGAGACTCATCTGTCCTAATTCCCTAGCAAGCTCATAAATACCTTTTTGATCAACGTCTCGAATCACAGGCACTACTAAACCATCGGGCGTATCTACCGCCACGCCAATATGAAAATATTTTTTCAATATTAACGTTTGTCCATCTGGGCTTAATGAGCTATTAAATTGAGGATATTGCTTAAGTGCTGAAACCACAGATTTCATTAAAAACACAATAGGCGTTAATTTAAGTCCAACTTTTTCAGCCTGCACTTTCGTTTCTTGTCTAAAAGCTTCTAACTCCGTAATATCTGCCTCATCAAAATGAGTCACATGAGGGATAGAGATCCAATTACGATGCAAAAATTTAGCACTCAATTTTTGAATTCGCTTAACCGCTTGTGTTTCTACTTCACCCCATTTACTAAAATCAATCTCTGGCATTGGCTCCACGGCTAAACCAGATGAACCACTTGAAGGAGTCGTTAATTTTACCTTCACATACTGATAAATATCGGATTTTATAATTCGTCCCTTTTGACCACTTCCGGTTACTTGGGATAAATTAACCCCTAATTCATAGGCTAAACGACGGGTTGCAGGACCTGCATGTACTGTACCAGATGAGATAATAGGCTGCTCTACAGAGTGCACATTTATAGAATCAGGCGCACTAGGAGTAGGAATAGGAGCAGGAGTAGGAGCATTGGAAACGGGTAGTTCAGGCGCATCAGACACACTAGATTCAGATTCTAAAACTAAAATCAAATCTCCTTGAGATATCTTATCGCCCACTTTTACATTGATTTCTTTAACCACCCCTGCATCAGAAGAGGGTATTTCCATCGCTGCTTTATCCGTTTCAATCGTAATAAGGGTTTGATCTTTTTGAATGGCCTCGCCTGGTTTGACTCCAACTTCAATAATATCTACATTCTTAAAATCGCCAATATTAGGTACTGTAATTTTCTTAAGCATGAGCAGGATCCGGTTTATCTGAATGAATAGAATATAACGTTAATGCTTTTTGAGCACAAGCATGATCTAGCTTTCCTTCATCAACTAACGCCTTAATGGCCGTATAAGCAATAAAATAGCGATCAACTTCAAAATGGTGGCGTAAGGCCGCACGCGTATCGCTTCGACCAAAACCATCTGTTCCTAAACAAGTATATGCCCTATTTTTTGGAATAAATTGTCTAATTTGATCCGAATATAATTTCATATAATCTGTTGCCGATATAATCGGCCCTTGCGTTGGCGCCAAGCATTGAGTAACGTAACTTTGTTTTAAGTCTGTAAGACTTGCATCAGGGTGTAAATTATTCCAACGTTCTATCTCTAGCCCTTCTCGCCTTAATTGTGTAAAGCTTGTGACACTCCAAACATCTGCTGAGATTCCAAAATCAGCTTGTAATAACTCTTGAGCTGCAAGATGTTCGTTTAAAATGGTTCCGCTGCCTAATAATTGCACAGTAGGGGCATCTTTAGAACCGGCGCCTTTTTTAAATAAATATAACCCTTTAATAATCCCTTCTTCACACCCCTTGGGCATATCAGGATGCGTGTAATTTTCATTCATCAAAGTAATATAATAAAATACATCTTTTTCTTGGACAAACATTTCCTCTAAACCATGCTGTATAATCACTGTCAACTCATACGAAAAAGTGGGATCGTAACTAATACAATTTGGAACTAAACCCGACATAATCAAACTATGCCCATCTTGGTGCTGTAATCCTTCTCCATTGAGCGTGGTGCGACCGGCCGTGGCACCTAATAAAAACCCACGCGAGCGCATGTCTGCCGCTGCCCATGCCAAATCCGCAATCCTTTGAAAACCAAACATAGAATAAAATATATACAACGGAATCATAGCAATATTGTTCGTACTATAAGAAGTTGCCGCTGCCATCCAAGAAGAAAAAGAACCTGCTTCTGTTATCCCTTCTTCTAAAATTTGTCCATCTGCAGCTTCTTTATAAAACATCACTTCATCTTTATCAACCGGTTCATATTTTTGGCCCCCCGGTGTATAAATACCCAATTGCCTAAATAATCCTTCCATTCCAAAAGTTCTGGCTTCATCTGGCACAATAGGAACAATTCGTGGTCCTATATTTTTATCTTTGCACAAAGTCGATAATAACCTAACAAAAGCCATCGTAGTGGATATCGCTCTTTCTCCGGTGCTTTTTAATTGTGCATCAAAAGCCGATAGCTCAGGTATTATTAAGGGAGCATGCGTAGCATGTTGACGGCGCATAGGTAATTTTCCACCTAAGCTTTCGCGTCTTTTTTTCATATATTGTATTTCAGCACTATCAGGACTAGGCTTATAAAAAGGAAAGGTTTCTATTTCGCTATCACTCACAGGAATATGGAAACGATCTCTAAATATTTTAATATCTTCTACGCTTAATTTTTTAACATTATGTGCAACATTTAACGCCTCTCCTGCTTTACCCAATCCATATCCTTTGACAGTTTTGGCTAAAATAACTGTGGGTTTACCATTTGATTTCACGGCTTTATCATAGGCTGCAAACATTTTTTTAGGATCATGCCCGCCCCGATTTAAAGATAAAATATCTTCATCCGACAAATCTGATACTAAGGCTGTTAGCTCAGGATATCTCCCAAAGAAATGTTCACGCGTATAAGCACCGCCTTTGGCTTTATAATTTTGGTAATCTCCATCTACTGCCTCTTCCATGCGCTGAAGTAATAGACCTGTTTTATCGCGTGCAAATAAAGCATCCCAACGATCTCCCCAAATAGTTTTAATCACATTCCAACCAGCACCTTTAAAAACACCCTCTAATTCTTGTATAACTTTACTATTTCCTCGAACAGGCCCATCTAAACGTTGCAAATTACAATTCACCACAAAAATTAAATTATCACACTGCTCTTTGACTGCTATGGCTAACGCCCCTGTGGATTCTGGCTCATCCATTTCTCCATCACCACAAAAACACCATACTTTACGATCATTAGGCTTTACTAAGCCTCGCGCCTGCAAGTATTTTAAAAATCGGGCTTGATAAATGGCTTGTAAGGGACCCAAGCCCATGGAAACCGTCGGAAATTGCCAATAATCAGGCATCAACCAAGGATGAGGGTATGAGGATAATCCTTGACCTTGTGTTTCTCTTCTAAAATGAATTAATTGATCTTCTGTTAAATCACCCAGTAAATAAGATCGCGCATACATCCCAGGAGAAGCATGACCTTGCATATAGATAAGATCGCCTCCGCTTTCATCTTCTACGCTGCGCCAAAAATGGTTAAATCCAACATCATACAAGGTTGCACTTGAGCCAAAAGTACCAATATGCCCCCCCAATGATTCATCTACTTGTTGTGCACGTACCACTATCATCATCGCATTCCAACGAATTAATGCACGAATGCGTTGCTCTAGTGCAGGATCTCCAGGCATTTGGGGCTGATTTTCAACAGAAATTGTATTGCAATAAGGGGTTTGACTAGATAAATCAAGAGCATATCCTGCCTTGGTAGCTTTTGCCAGTAATCTAGCTAATATGTAACTAGCTCGCTCAACGCCTTCTGTTTTTGCGATTGACTCTAAAGCCTCTAACCACTCATTGGTTTCTATTGGATCAATATCATTTGTTTGAGATCCTACACTGTGTGCCATATAATGTTCCCCATAAATTTATAGTGCTAATGGGAGAAGATTATAACATGGGATTAGCGTAAAGCCGACTTGTAGACATTCCAATCGAAAAATGAACCTGGATCAGTTTTTCTCCCAGGCGCAATATCACTATGGCCTACAATATTTTCTAATTTAATTTCAGGATAAGTTTGCATGATAGCTTTAGTACACGCAATTAAGCTACGATATTGCTCTGGGGTATACTCAATAGAATCTGAGCCTTCCAACTCAATTCCAATTGAGTAATCATTACACCCAGTTCTATATCCTTGCGAAGTATAAAAACCAGATTCGCCAGCATGCCAAGCGCGTTCTACAAAGGGTACAAATTGAGTCACCACGCCTTTTCTATCAATAAATAAATGACTCGATACTCTCAGATGTGCTATCTCTTGATAAGAGGAGTGTGCATGAGGATCTAACTGATTAAGAAATAAATCACGTACAGCATTGGTTCCAAACTCATTGGGAGGCAAGCTGATCCCATGAATGACCAACAAACTAATCTCCCCCAACGCCCCTACAGGTCGATCATTTCTATTAGGAGATAAGCAGACTAGAATATTTTGAAAACACGCGCTATTAGAACAAATATGCATTGTCTATTTTTTATTATAACCCAGGAAATGTATTAGGATGCCCATTAATATCCCTTTTTTGCTGCGCTCTTCTTTCTTTGTCATCCTTAATTTGTGCTGCACTAGGCTTGCCTTCTACTAATTTTAAAAACAAATGATATTGAGCCGCATATCCATCAAAAATAAATTCATTAGCATGCTTTTTTACAGCTTGCGTATCTTTTTGATTAGGAATAATCCATTCGCTTTTAAGCGCGCCTTTTTCATTACGTATCTTTAATTTAACAGTACCAATTAATTCATCTAAAAACCAAGGGGGACTCTCTTGTTCAATCAAAGAGAATATGACTGATATTCCTTCGCCTTCTTTAATGATTTTATCCCATAATGAAACATTTTTAATATCTTTAAGATTCGCGGATAACCAATGCATAGGATATTCTGGTATTAAATAATTTCTAGGACGTTCTTTAGTGGAGTATTCTGTTACACTAAAATATAACTCATCTCCTCCTTTTTCTGTCGTACGAATAGCCTCTAATTTAGATAACAGTACCGATAATTGTACATCTTTTGCAAAGATTGGCTGCGTTAGTAAGACTACTAACAATGCTACTGTAAAAGAACGCCACATATTAATATCCTTATTTTTATCTATAACAATACTTTTATTGTAATCTTGAATTTATTAATACGTCAACTTATTTTTGAAGGCTAAATCAGAAAAGTTAGCTTATAATAGACCTGGTGGCTCAATATTAACACTGGGCTTTCCTTCCAATATTCCGTCAGGGCATACTTGCTCACGTGTTGAATCTAAGGCCGATAAAGGTTCTGGTACTTTTAAAGGCGGGACAAAATAACTGGTATGATAATCATTTTCTCTATCTCTGACATATCGGCTGCCTTTTTTTACTACTGCTTTAGGAGCATACGATCCACACCCTATCAGATTTAAACATAGTACGATACATATTACTCTAAACACAGTGTTTTTTATCAAAATAGTCTCCTGCTATTTCCAATACTTCCAAATTTTGCAAATCATTATACAATGATGCATGATATTGTTCTGATAATACAGTCAATGGCAAGCGAATCCCGCAGGAAATACGTCCCATTGCATGTAATGCCCATTTTACAGGAATGGGATTAGACTCCAAAAATAAATTTTTACATAATTTTTTGAGTGAATGATTAATAGATTCTGCTTGTATCAAATCGTTTTCCAACACGGCCTGGCATAAATCATGCATCGCTTTAGGCGCTATATTAGCTGCCACAGAAATCACCCCTTCTCCACCCAATGTCATAAAAGCCATTACACTTTCATCATCGCCGGTATATAATATAAATCCAGGTTTTGCATCTTTTTTATACATTGTAACGCGCGTCAAATCTCCTGTGGCATCTTTAATCCCTATAATATTTGGGAGATAGCTTAATCGTATCGTGGTTTCCACGGATAAATCACAGGCTGTGCGGTGTGGCACGTTATATAAAATAATCGGCAAATCAACCGCTTGAGCAATTTTTTTATAATGTAGATATAACCCTTCTTGTGTTGGTTTATTATAATAAGGCGTGACAATCAAAGCCCCATCACATCCTAATGCTTTAGCTTCTTGTGTATTGAAGATAGTCTCTTGCGTACTATTAGAGCCCGTTCCCGCTATAACGGGGATAGGATTTTTAGAATTTTTAACAATAGAAACGGCCAAGGTTATCAACTGTGACCATTCAGCACCTGTTAATGTAGATACTTCTCCTGTAGTTCCCCCAATCACGATAGCATCTGTATTTTGCTCAAGATGCCACTTTAATAATTGCTCCCAGGCTGCATAATCTACCTCCCCCTCTTCTGTCATCGGAGTAACCAATGCCACACAACTTCCCTTAAACATACCATTGCCTCTCAATTACCATTTAATCAACTTACTATAAATTTATATATCTTCTAAATTATATCATGAGGCTGATTTTTTCTTAAACAAACCTCTTTTCACAATCATTTTAGGTTCTATTATAACTAGAGCTCTTGGCTTTGCGCTTCACAATTCAAGATATGCTTATAATAAGCATCCAACGTTCCCATAGCAATAGCAATACTCCCTATTTATGATATAAAATGTATTGTATTAATATATACATATTCTTTCAAGTTTGACAACTAGTCATTTTGAGAAATCAGGAAAAAAATATGAGTAAAACAACTTTTTTCACTTCAGAATCGGTCACCGAAGGTCACCCTGATAAAATTGCCGATCAAATTTCAGATGCTATTTTAGATGAAGTACTCAAACAAGATCCCCAAGGTCGTGTTGCATGTGAAACCTTTATTAAGATGGGAATGGTGTTAATTGGCGGAGAAATGACCACCCATGCTTGGGTTGATATTGATACGGTGGTTAGAAATATTATTGAGAAAATAGGATATACCGAAGCAATCGGATTTGGAGCTCAAACCTGCGCTGTTTTAACGAATATTAGTAAACAATCTCCTGATATTGCACAAGGCGTGGATTCAAATGCACATCATGAACAAGGCGCAGGAGATCAAGGCTTAATGTTTGGGTATGCAAGCAATGAAACAAATGTTTTTATGCCTATCCCTATTGTCTATGCGCATTTATTATGCCAACGCCAAGCGTTCGTGCGAAAACAAAATATTCTACCGTGGTTACGCCCTGATGGTAAAAGCCAAGTTACTTTTGAATATCGAGATAATCAGCCTATTGCCATTAGTAGCATTGTATTTTCTACCCAACATGACCCAGATATCGCACAAAATGAATTAATTGAAGCAGTGATGGAAACCATTATTAAACCCACTATTCCCTCGAAATGGCTTACTAAAAATACCCAATATCTTATTAACCCCACAGGTCGATTTGTAATTGGAGGACCTCAATCAGATTGTGGTTTAACCGGTCGTAAAATTATTGTTGATACTTATGGCGCAATGGCACGTCATGGAGGCGGTTGCATGTCTGGAAAAGATGCTACCAAAGTAGATCGTTGTGCAAGCTATGCTGCCCGCTATGTTGCTAAAAATATTGTCGCCGCTGGTTTAGCGGATAAATGTGAAATACAAGTTTCTTATGCTATTGGCGTTGCAAAGCCAACTTCTATTTCTATTGAGACTTTTGGAACCGCTAAAATACCAGAAGAGAAAATTATGCAATTAATTAACACTCATTTTGATCTCCGCCCCAAAAGCATTATTGATACGCTCGATCTATTAAAACCACTGTATTTACCCACCGCAACGTATGGACATTTTGGGAGAGAAGACATTGAGTTTAATTGGGAAAAAACAGATAAAGTAAATGATTTAATAAACGATTTAAAGGAAATATAAACCATGTCTATCCCTTTTGCAGATTACTGGGTTGAAGATTTGTCACTTGCAAGTTGGGGACAAAAAGAAATCGATATTGCACAAACGCAAATGCCGGGCTTAATGGCCTGTCGTAAAGAATTTGGCAATACTAAACCTCTTTTAGGGGCACGGATTGCAGGATGCATACATATGACCATTCAAACCGCAGTGTTGATTGAAACTTTAATTGCACTTGGAGCAAGCGTACGATGGTCTTCTTGTAATGTGTTATCTACTCAAAATCATGCTGCTGCAGCCTTAGTTGCAAAAGGGATCCCTATTTTTGCAAAAAAAGGAGAAACCGATACAGAATTTTGGTGGTGCATCAAGCAAACTTTATCAGGCCCTGATGAGTGGAAACCTAATATGATTTTAGATGATGGAGGAGATTTAACTAAATTAGTGCATGATGAATTTCCTGAATTATTTGAAAATAACGCTATAAAAGGAATTACCGAAGAAACCACCACCGGCGCCCATAGGCTCTATGAAATGCTTAAAAATAAGAGTCTTAAAGCTCCCGCTATCAATGTCAATGATTCGGTTACTAAATCAAAATTTGATAATCTTTATGGATGTCGAGAATCCTTAGTAGATGCGCTTAAACGGGCAACAGACATTATGATTGCTGGCAAAAATGCAGTGGTGCTAGGATATGGCGACGTAGGCAAGGGGTGTGCACAAGCATTGCATGCGTTAGGCGCTAAAGTATTTATTACAGAAATTGATCCCATCTGTGCATTACAAGCTGCTATGGAAGGGTATACTGTCATAACGATGGAAACCGCTGCGTCTTTAGGCGATATTTTTATCACTGCCACTGGCAATATTCAAGTTATTAATCATACTCATATGCTGCAAATGAAAGATCAAGCAATTCTATCCAATATTGGACATTTTGATTGTGAAATCGATATTGCTTCTCTAAGGCAATATCCTTGGGAAAGTATCAAACCGCAAGTAGATCATGTTATTTTGCCTAATGGTAAACGTTTAATTGTTCTAGCCGAAGGTCGATTAGTCAATTTAGGCTGTGCAACCGGACATCCTAGTTTTGTAATGTCAAACTCTTTTACCAATCAAGTGCTAGCGCAAATAGAATTATGGCAACATGCTGAAAAATATCCCATCAATGTACATTGTTTGCCTAAGCATTTAGATGAAAAAGTAGCTCGCTTACACTTAGAACAACTTGGGGTAGAATTAACCAATTTAACCAAAGAGCAAGCAGATTATTTACATTGTTCGATTATGGGACCCTATAAACCAGACTATTACCGGTATTAAAATAGTGATGAATACTATCAGAAGACCTCGTATCTATCATTCTCAAGATTTAGCAATAAATACTAATATTTATTTAGAATCTGAAGCTGCCCAGCATATTACCCGTGTATTACGTATGCAAATCAATGATGAGATTATTTTATTTAATAATCAAGGAGGAGAATATTTAGGCAGCATTAAAAACATTGCAAAAAAAACAGAAATTCAAATTATCCAATATTTTGATCGCACGGTAGAATCTCCCTTAGTCATTCATTTAGGCCAAAGTTTGGCCCGAGGCGATCGAATGGATTTAGTTATTCAAAAAGCAACCGAATTAGGGACCACTCATATTACCCCTTTAATCACTGCTCGTTCAATGATTAAACTAGATGAAAAACAACTGCATAAAAAACTACAGCATTGGATAAACATTACTATTAGCGCTGCGCAACAATGTGGTCGGACACATTTGCCTATTATAAATACCCCCATTTCTTTTCAAAAATTTATTATGATCCCTTTTGAAGGCAATAATATTCTTTTTGATCCTAATGCTTCTCTTTGTCTTCAATCACTTACGCTACATAATAAAGCCATTCGTGTATTAATTGGCCCAGAAAGTGGCTTTACTGAGAATGAAATTTTACTAGCCAAACAGAATCAATTTGAAACTTATACATTGGGTCCTCGAGTATTACGAACAGAAACTGCAAGTATTACTGTCCTATCTGCCTTGCAATTATTGCATGGGGATCTGAGTTAAATAATGGATTCTAGTAACGTTAATAAGGGTGCTTCTAATACAGGTTTTGTTAAAAAGTAATGTACCCCTTTTTCGAGAACCTGTTTTTTATCTAATTCACAGGAGCAAGAAGTAATCACTATAATAGGAACCTGAGCCAAACGTGGTTCTGCTTTCATACGTTCAATAACCTCTAAACCATTCATATTTGGCATATCTAAATCTAGTAGTATTACATCGGGGATCTGAGTGGCCATTAAAGTTAAAGCGATAACCCCATCTTGAGCCTCAATGATATCATAATTATTTTTTTCTAATATTCCCCTAGTGGCTTTTCTAATGGTTGCTGAATCATCCACCACAAAAATAGTTTTAGCTTTTAAGGGGGGAGCTATACTAATCTTTACATTTTTAGTATTTTTTTGTGCTTGTTTTTGAGCAAGTGCATACACATCTAAAACCAAAACAATAGCTCCGTCTCCTAATAAACTTGCTCCTAATATTTCACGCAGACCTACTAATTGTCGGCCCAATGTTTTCACAACAATCTCTCGCACCCCTATTATTTTATCCACAATTAATGCTAATGAATATTCTTCCATTTTGACAAGCAATATAGGCATATAGAGCGAATTATTTTTTTCTAATTTCGTAAAATTAACACTTTGCAAAACTTCTCCTATATAATGCAAATTATACTTATTTTTTGCATACATGAAATGTTCGTTTTTTGACAAAAGTATGCGTAAATCCGAGACTGAGACCCTGGTAACGCCTTCAATATTAGATAATAAAACCCCTAACAACTGCTCACCCATCTTAAAAATAAGCCCTTTATTCAAAGATAAACTTAAAGGAATACGCAGGCTAAAAGCGGTTCCTTTATTGGGTACAGAATCAATGAATAGATTTCCCCCTAATTTTTTAATCTCACTATTTACCACATCCAAACCTATTCCTCGACCTGATATTTGAGTAATGGTATCACGTGTGGAAAATCCAGGCATTAAAATATAAGAATATAACTCTTTGTCTGATACTTTAGTGTCATCATTTAAATATCCTAATTTAATCGCTTTATTTCTAATTTTATCTACATCTAACCCATGTCCATCATCTCGTATTTTAATGATTACCCAAGCCCCCTTTCGAACAAATGAAAGGGCTATTTTTCCTGTTTCAGATTTTTTTTTAGCACGCCTGTGTGATGCAGATTCAATCCCATGATCGATGGCATTGCGTAATAAATGCTCAAAGGGCACCATCAATCTTTCTAAAACACTTCGGTCCATTTCACCAGACATTTCTACAACTTCAAATGCAAGTTTTTTACCCAATTCTTCTGCTATTTGAGCTACCATACTTTGCAATCTAGGTACAAGATAAGAAAAAGAAACCATTCTAATGTGCGTGAGTCTATTTTCTAAAGAATAGGTGTCGCGCTGTTGTTCTCTTAAATGCTCGGCTTGTGATCCTAATACGGTAGAAATTTCTTGAGTGACATTCAATAGTTCATGCGTCAAACTTTTTTCTTTAGGTGCATGAATATCTTCAAGCGCATTTTCTAAATAGACTATTTTTTGTTTAAGCACCTCTAAGTAATCTACTATTACAGCTTGTTGTTGCTCAAGATGCGCACGTGTACTACTAGTATTAGCTACCCATTTACTCAATTTTTCTATTGTATCTACTGTTAATTTAATTTTCTCTTTTGTATAAAGATGCTCAGATAATGGCTGTATCACTCCAGATAGAGCACTGCCTGCGGGCATAGAAAGCTTATTGCGTGTTATCTTGTGCTTTATAGCTGCTTCTAATTGTCTAGAAAGTTCTGGTGGAGGCTTGACATCGCGATTTTGTAAAATCATATTGGCTGCTTCATTAATCGCTATTTGGCACGCTTTTATAAGTTGATGTTTATCTTTATTAGCAGCAATGTCACTTGTATCTATTTTTACTAATACATCTTCTAATCGATGGCAAAAATCAGCTAAGTTGCTAAATTTTACCATTCTAGCGCTACCTTTTAAAGTATGTATTAATCGTCTGATTTCTTGTATAGGCGCTACATTAGTTAAATCATTTTCCCATTGAAGCATATATTGATCAAATTCTTGTGTTAATTCTAACGCTTCTTCAGAAAAAATTTCTAAAAGATCACTATTGAATGCTTGACTCATAAAGATGCCAATTTCTGTTCATCTAACGGTTTAGTAATTTCTTGCTCTCTTTCTATAGGCAACTTAAAACCAGTAACGGAATCTCTTAATTTAATAGCAAGCTCTGCTAAGGCAACAATAGAACCTGCTGTTTGATGGGTTCCTACGGTAGTTTGAGTCGTAATTTCTTGAATCACATTCATCGTTTGAGAAACCTTAGAAGCAGTAATCACCTGTTCTTTTGCTGCAATAGAAATTTTTTGAATTAACTCTCTTAAGTTTAAAGAAACCGTTTCTATTTTTTCTAGCGCAATTCCAGCATCTTTTGCTAAAGTAGTGCCCCCCACTACTTCTTGAGTAGTTTGCTCCATAGACACAATAGTCTCATTGGTGTCTTCTTGAATCACATTCACTAACATTTCAATTTTCCGTGTCGCTTTAGAAGAGCGCTCTGCTAATCTTTGTACTTCTTCTGCTACTACCGCAAATCCTTTTCCAGCGTCTCCAGCCATCCCTGCTTGAATAGAAGCATTTAATGCCAAAATATTGGTTTGATCCGTAATATCATTAATTAATAAAACAATGTCCCCAATTTCTTGCGTGCTTTCTCCTAGTTTTTTTATTTTTTTAGCCGTTTCTTGAATTTGACCTCGAATGCGCCCCATTCCTAAAATAGTGTTATTCACTATCGCTACCCCACTTTGCGCAGTGATGACAGAGGCTTGTGCCACTTGGCTTGATTCAACAGCATGTGCAGATACTTGTTGAGCGGATGTTGCCATTGCATTTACAGCAATACTCGCACCCACAATTTCTCCTGATTGCTGTTCACTGGCTTGTTCTAGATATTGAGTGGTTGATTGCACTTTTTGAGCAGAATTAGAAACTTGAATAGCGGTATCATTAATTGTAAATACCAATCGTCTTAAAGCATCAATAGCTGAGTTGACTGACTCAGCAATAGCCCCTGTTATTTCTGCTCCCGTGGTAGTATGCACGGTTAAATCTCCGCTGGCCAAATTTTCTAGTTCATCTAACAACAATAGGACCGCTGCTCTGTTTACTTTGTGTTGCGCTGCAGTTGCCGTAAGTGCTTCTTTTGTATCAGCAAAGACTCTATATCCTAACCAAATTAACAGCAATAATCCTGTTGCACCTAACATATACCCTGTAGGCTCTCCAATAAAACGACGTTCGGCATCTAACATATAGGCATTTGATAAAATCGTTGTTTTATATAGCAAATTTTGGCTGTTTTTATAAATATCATACGATGCTTGCTGTATTAAAGAAAACGCAGACACAGCCTCTAACAATTGATTTGCATTATCAGTCAGTTCTGCATATAATTTTGATATCTCGGATAACTTTGTCTTCAGATCTGAATCAGCGCTTTTATTCATAATTTCTAATTGTGTGGAAAAAAGTTGCAAATCTGGCTTTAAGCCTATACCTGCTTGAATAGCATTTTCTTTTTCTGGTTTAATTGTGAGCATATTTTTTACAATACGCTCTATAAGAACCGCTTGTTTATTACTAAACTCCTCTTGCACAGCAAAGTTATTTTTATCAGCTCCATCCATAAGATGTTCAAGTTTAAATTGTATTTGAGATTCAATTTGCTTAGATTGCTCTTTAAGTTGATTTAAGGAAGTAAAGAGCGCATCTTGTGATAATACAATATCTGTTTTATCTTTAATATAATTCCATACTCCTTCCACATTCAATAATTCATTCAATTGAATTGAATTAATAGTGGCTGGTAATCCTGATGGTAGATCGCCATATTTTAACATATCTAACCCCTGTTTAAAATCATCTCGACTTTTTTTCAACACCCTAAAAGCATCAGGAATGCCATTAATACTCGAGGCTGCATTTTGGGCTATAGTTTGGGATAAAATTCTTAATTCTCCAGCAATACGAATATATTCTTTATCATGCCGACCACTTACTACTGTATAATAAAAGTTTAAGCACATTAATGTAATGACAATAAAAACCAACACACCAATATAAGCCATATCTTGCTTAAAAGTCACTCTTGGCAAACTAGATTGTTCTAAAAAACTCATAATCAGGGTCTCGCTAAATATTAGAAAATAAAGGATCTGCCACTAACTTCACAACATCAAACAAAGGAAAAATTTTATTTTTATGTTCAATTACAGAGTTGCTATAAGGTGCAAAAACACAAGAATGGCTTAATGAAAATGGGACTGGTTTTTCTTTAGGAAAATTATATAATCCAATAATTTTACTCACCAAAATACCGCTTAACTCTCCTTGATGTTGCACTATAAAAATCGGTGTATTTTTTTCAAGTTTTGTCTTCATATGGTAGAGTAAATTTTGCAAATCCGTAACGGATACAATCTCTCCTCTTAAATTTATCAATCCTAAAAACCACTCTTTCACTCCTGTAACTCTTGCTAATGCTGGGCAGGGCAGAATTTCTACTATGCTGGATAAAGGAATGATAAATGATTCGTTGCCACATAAAAAAACCACACCTTGAAACTCATTAAGCACCAACTTATGATCTTGCTGCGCTTGATGTAATTTTTCTATTTTTTCAGCTAGAAAGCTTAGTCGCTTTTTTGGATCCCATGAACTCATTATGTATTATTTCATCCTAATAACAGGCTACTACTATTATTATAGTAGCAACAATTTACATCTTGCTTTACACTAATGCCATGTTTCTTCATTATTGGTCTTCATTAAAAAATCCGAATCAACGTCTACAGGTTATTTTAACAGGCACCTTTATACTACATATTCTGATTTTAATACTGCTCTCAGTTAAACTCCCCCCTTTAAAAAACCTTACTCCTTTTGTATCCTCCCCCACACATTTAGATATTGCGCTAATACGCACTTCTGATCCACAAACCAATACACAATCAAAAACACACTCACCCAGTAAAACACGAACGATTTGTGCCTATTCGAAAAATATTCATGATCTAAATTATATGGTTCGCTGGCAATCTTATGTAGAATCTTTTGGTAATCAATATTATCCTGCTAGAGCTTTAAAAGAAAATATTCGGGGTCATCTACGTTTATTGGTTGCAATCAATAAAAATGGCTCTCTCAAAGACATTCAAATTCGCCAATCTTCAGGTTCTAGCTATCTAGATGAAGCAGCCATTCAAATTGTACAAAAAGCTGCCCCTTTTGAACCCTTACCTGCTGAAATCACAAAAGAAGTCGAGGTTCTTGAAATTATTAGAACCTGGCAATTTAATGGTGTTGGACGTATAATTACGCCATGATAATATTAGGCTTTGATTTTGGCATGAAAAAAATAGGGGTAGCTACAGGGCAAACTATTACCCGCACTGCAACGCCTTTGTGCCAACTCAAAGCCCAAGATGGCGTTCCTAATTGGGATGAAATGGATGCTTTATTTAAACAATGGCATCCTAAAGCTTGTATCATTGGTCTTCCCTTTCATGCAGATGGCTCTGAATCTCCTCTTGTTCCTAGAGCCAAAGCTTTTGGGCAAAAACTCAAAAAAAGATATATTGACTATAATATAGAATGTTATTTTATAGATGAGCATTTAACCAGCTTTGAAGCTAGACAACTATCTAAAAATTCAAATAATAAATCTAATATGATAGATGCCACGGCTGCTATGATTATTTTAGAATCTTGGCTTGCTACCCAATAAAATTAGCACAAAACCTTTCTCTTAAATTTTAAATGTAATTCCCCCTATTTTTCTTCCCTATATTAGGGAACTAATATCCCTACATTCATATCTAACTCTCGAGTCATCGAAAATTTTATAGATTTTTATAAAAGGGGGAAGAGGTTATGGGCCTAATTACCGTCACAGAGCAGGAATGGAAAGCAGCAGAAGATTTTTTTCAGCAGGATGAAAAAGCAGTAAAATTTAAAGCAAGAGATAAAGCAGCGCACTCATTTATTCGAGTAGGTGGTGAAATTTTCGCCATTGCAACTAAACAATTTGCTGATGGGGATTTACATTTATTAGGTGAAGGTTCATTTGGTAAAGTAAGAATGGTGCAATCTAAAAATGGTGACAATTTTGCTGTAAAAATTGAAGGTCGTGGCATTAGAGGAGAAAATGGGCTCTATGAAGAATACAGTGGGTAATCAAATTTTAATTTCCCGCATAAAAAGTAAATTATATTTATAAAATTATCCATGCAACGATATCCTCGTGCTCTCCTTTTCGCTAATTGAATCTTATTATTGATGCCTTCT
>CANJXG010000001.1 GCA_947478905.1 Coxiellaceae bacterium | reverse complement strand
CATGCCGCCAGCGTTCAATCTGAGCCAGGATCAAACTCTTCAATTTAATTTTCAAGTTTGTCCATGCTTGCAACCCATTACTATAAGTTGCAAGCAGTATATATATTTCTTTCGCTTGACTCTTAAGCGCCCACACAAATTACATAATACAGTTTGTTAAAGAACATAATCTCGTCTAAATAAAAACAAGATAGTGGAGGAGATTTTACGGGTTTCTAGAGCTGAGTCAATGCTTTTTTTAATTATTTTTAAAATAATTAAAAATACAAAAATATGAGTCATCTAGTTTTCTTTTTTATCTATATTGAGGCTCATCACTCCAATGCGCTCCTCCTTCAGGAACCAGCTCTGGTCTATCTGGTCTATCTGGGCTAGGTGGAGTAGATCTAGAAGGTTCTACTTGATCAGAAGATCGAGCCCGCTCTTCTCGTGATTTTCTTGAAAAATCGCCAGGACCTTCTCGAGGAGCACGCTCTAAAGGGGGCAAGGCTAACCCTTTATGCCCTTGCTCTACAATACCCGCTTTTTTAGAATACTCTAAAGCACTGCCTGTATTAAATAAAGTGGAAAGATAAGGGAGCAATATTAATAATATCCCAAACAAAACTAGCATCACGGGGGTCGATAAAGGAACGAGTTTAGGACTCTCTCTGTGGACTGTATATTGCGCAATGGCCATAAAACAAAAAATAACGCCCACAATATAACAAGCGTATACCAAAAATTGCGTTATCAGCACAGTGGGACCCAATAAATTTGCTGCAAGACTGGCTATATCGCTTCCAAATGCTAAAGCAGGTAGAAAAATACCCACGCTCACCAGAAGCGTGCATAATAATTTTTTATATATTGTTTTATACATTGTTTTATACATTGTTTTATACCTAGAAAGTATGAATCCTAATTTATTAAGTAAGAAATTTGACTTATTTATCTTGAAACCGGCCTAACAACCACCATTATCTCCTTCATTGTACACCAAAAAATGATCTTTAAATTTTGCATTGCTAAAAAAACCAGGTAGAATACTTATTGAATTTCTGTTAGTTAGATATATTTAAATATAAACGATAATGAATAATTTACTTTTTTTTGCATCAGCCCTCTTAATTGTGGCCTTTTCCCTTCTTGCAGTACAACGAGATAAAGCGGTACTCATTTCTTGGATTGCACTTCAAAGTGTATTGGCTAATTTATTTGTATTAAAACAAATTTCATTATTTGGCTTTAACGCGACTGCCAGCGATGTATTTGCTATTGGCAGCTTGTTAGGCCTCAATTTTTTAAGAGAAAAATATGGATTAGTCGAAGGTGGAAAAGCCTGTAAAACAGCTATTTTAGCTTCTTTTTTCTGTATGATTTTCTTTGCCGTTGTCAGTCAAATTCATCTGCTTTATGAGCCTAGTGCTCTGGATACCACCCAGCATGCTTTTGAACAAATCTTAACCCCTAATCCCAGAATTTTATTATCTTCTGTATTTGCATTTTTTACAGTACAAGTGTTCGACTTGTATTTTTATGCTTTTTTAAAACGAAGCTTAAAAAATAAAAACATTATTCTATTAAACAGTCTTTCTTTAGGAACGGGACAATTACTAGATACTGTATTATTCACTTTTTTAGGGTTATATGGTTATGTATCTGATATTAGTGACATTATACTCATTAGCTATACTATTAAAATGGTAGCGATTGCAACGATTGTTCCTTTTTCTTATTTTGCAGCTCAGACCAAAACTACCTCATGACTGATGCACATACTTTTTCTTTTGAAATTTTACACACTTCTAAAAAATCTAAAGCCCGTGTAGGACGTATCCATACCCCTCACGGGATTATTGATACCCCTAATTTTGTAGCAGTTGGAACCAATGGCAGTTTAAAAACACTCCATAATCATGATATAACTGATTTGGGATTACAACTGATGTTTTGTAATACCTATCATTTATTATTACAACCAGGACCGGATATAATTAAACAAGCGGGAGGATTGCACCGATTTATTAATCGTTCAATGCCTTTAATTACCGACTCTGGGGGATTTCAAGTGTTTAGTTTAGCCTATGGAGGCGTTGCCAAAGAACTGAAAAGCCAAGGGCATAAACGACATGATGGATCGGTGTTAAAAATCAATGAAGAAGGGGTTATTTTTCGCTCATACCGAGATGGACAAAAAATTCATTTAACTCCCGAATCCTCGGTGGAAACACAAAAAGCATTAGGCGCCGATATTATTATCCCTCTAGATGAGCTGCCTCCTTATCATATTAATCATGATAAACTAATCGAATCATTTGATCGCACCCATCGATGGCAAACGCGATCCTTAAATACACATTTAGCCAATCCTAATAATCAAGCGATGTATGCAGTGATTCATGGAGGCGTAGATCCTGATTTAAGAAAACAAAGTTGTCATATTCTTACTAATTTAGATTTTAATGGATTTGCTATTGGGGGAAGTTTAGGAAAAACAAAATCTCAACTATTTGATACACTCAGATGCACGGTGCCTCATTTACCGCCTCACGCCCCTAATCATTTATTAGGCATTGGCGATATAGAATCTATTCAAAATTGTATTCCTTTAGGCATTGACACTTTTGATAGTGCTTATCCTACCAAAGCTGCTCGCCATGGTGTATTATTAACCAAAAAAGGAAATTTAAAAATAGAACGTCGCGTTCATGCCAACGATTTTGGAGCTGTAGAGCCTGATTGCCCGTGTCCTACTTGTACACAGTATTCGGTTGCGTATTTACACCATCTTTTTAAAGCCAAAGAGCCTTCTGCAGCGAGTTTAGCATCCCTGCACAATGTCGCTTTTATGGTTGAATGGATGAAACGTCTCAGAACGCATATCTTAGAAGGAGAAATTTAAGCCCTAAGCCCCTAAGCCCCTAAGCCCTAAGCCGTTTTACACCGCGTGGATTATTACTCGCTTGAGTCTCTAACCCTAAATAATCGGTCACTATGGATGAAAGGGTAGTAGGTAGATATCGTTCCACTATTGGCTTAATACTTTCTATATTTGCTTTATGCTGCGCTAATGCCTTTTCCAATAAAACTAATTGCTCCTGTGAAATACCATTTTGAGTCACATGCACTACAAATGGGCGTAGTGGTTGCTGCACTATAAAATTCACTACCTGTAATAAAGCATGAGCCCCCTCATCTTTAATCTGATTCCCTCCCAAATGCAGTATGGTAAGCATTTCATTGTGCATACAAACCTCTGCCAATGGTTTAATACCCTCACACCCCAATTGATTATCTTCAAGATTCAGGGTGATTAAGCTCAGATTTAGCTTTAAAGCCGCTGCTAAATAGAATCCCGTGCGCTTACTAAGACCATTGAGCCCAAGATCTAGACTTTTTAGGGTTGCATTAATATAAAGTGCTGCTGCTACATGTTCAGCACCCGCAGAGCACATTTGCGTTCGTCTAAGATTTAATGTTCGTAAGCGCGTATTTGTTTTTAGACCCTGTGCCAGTAAAGCAGCACCATTGACACATAATGGATTACGCTCCAGATTTAAACTTATTAAAGCAGTATTCGCCTCTAATAGTTTTTGCAAACATAAAGCACCTTCAAGCCCAATTCGATTTGACCCCAGATCTAAAGCAATGACTGTTTTATTCTCTTTTAAAGCACGACATAGGTTTTGAAGATCTTCAATAGTCAAACCCTGGCTACGCAGGTTCAGATAATCCACTTGATTTACCTCAAGAAAAACCTGAAGCGGATTAATTTCTGATTGTACGTTCTGCATAGCGCGCAGTAATTGCATCACATTTGAAGTGATAAACTCTTGTATGTGCATATAAACCCTCTAGTTAGATTGCGAGGTGCTTATATTACACTATATACACTGTTTAAGTACACTCTATTTAATCTGTTTTTCGATTATTTGCGCCTAAAAGTCGATAATTGTTTTAATAAATACTCCGTTGAAGGATGAGTAGGGCTTTTAGAAGCTTCCCCTTTTAATTTTTCTGAAATATCCACCGCTAATTTTTTACCTAACTCTACCCCAGGTTGATCGAAAGAATTAATATTCCAAAGATAGCCTTGTACAAATACCTTATGCTCATACATTGCAATCAATGCGCCTAAGGTTTTAGGATTTAAAGTATGCAACATTAACAGATTACTTGGCCTATTACCCGGCATAATGTCTTGAGGCGTTTTCGAGGCTCCTTCTAATGAACCCATCATCAGAGCTTGGGCTTGCGCAAAGCAATTAACCATTAAATCATCGTAATGCTCGGCTAAATTAGTGGGCCGATTAGCCGTAACAATAAAATCAATGGGTACAAAATGAGTCCCTTGATGGAGTAATTGATAAAAAGCATGCTGACCATTGGTACCCATTTGACCCCATATAATAGGCCCGGTAGCCGTAGACACAGCGGTGCCATTTTGCTCGACGGATTTTCCGTTACTTTCCATATCTAATTGTTGAATATAATCAGGCAAATATCGTAAATGATAATCATAAGGTAAGATAGCATGCGAATCTGCACCTAAAAAATTCATATTCCATATACCGATTAACGCTAATAAAACAGGACCATTTTTTTCTAAAGGTGCATTTTTAAAATGCGCATCCATTTCACTAGCCCCTTTTAAAAATGCTTCAAACTGACTCATCCCTATACTAATTGCTAGGGGTAAACCAATAGCAGACCATATAGAATAGCGTCCCCCTACCCAATCCCAAAATTGCAAAATATGCTCTTGGAGCACTCCAAATTCCATTGCTTTATCCACTGCGGTGGTTACCCCAATAAGATGCTGGCCCACCTCTGCTGGCCCTGACAATCCTAAATGCTGGGTTAACCAACGCACAGAAGCCGAAGCATTTTTTAAGGTTTCAAGTGTGCTCCATGTTTTTGAAGAAATAATAAACAAGGTAGTTTCAGGGTTTAATTTTAAAAATAACTGCTCTAAAGGAAAGGGATCAATATTAGAAATAAAATGAATGTTTAATGTACTTGTTTTATAAGCTTCTAACGCGTGTGTAGTAAAAACGGGGCCTAGATCTGATCCTCCAATACCAATATTGACAATATCGGTAATAGGTTTTCCTGTACTTCCTAACCATAAACCTGCATTCAGTTTATCTACTATATGCGCCATTTTTTCACGTTGCGCCATAATCTGTGAAGGCGGGTTAGATTCGCGCAATGCCATATGTAAAGTGGGGCGCTGCTCGGTGGTATTAAAAATTTCTCCTGCAAATAATCCTTGGATCGCTTCTGGTAAATGACGTGTCACCGCCAATTGATTTAAAGCATCCATTATTTCAGTAGTGACTTGATTTTTGGAATAATCAAAAAATATATTTTCAAATAATAACGAAAAATGGGGAGACCGTTTTGGATCTTGCTCAAATAACACTTTAATAGGGGTGACTTGCAGTTTTGCTGCCAATCCACTTAGTTTTTGCCATATTGCTGTGGAGGTTACTTCGGGTTGTAAAAACAAATTTGAAATCATCATGAACTCCTAAGATTATTTAAACAAGATGTCCGTAAAAACGGAGCAATTGCATATAAAGGGATTAAAACGAAGTCGCGCTCCCACATGCGAGGATGGGGAATCATTAAATCAGGATCATTTAAAACCAAATCACCGTATAATAAAATATCAATATCTAAGGTTCGAGGACCATTTTTGATAATTCTTTTCCGTTTTCTTTGTATTTCTAAATCGAGAACAAGCGCTAATAGGGTATGAGGGGGTAATTGAGTATCAAGCTCAAGGACCGCATTAAGAATATCAGGTTGCTGAGCAAACCCTACAGGTTTAGTATGAATAAAACTGGACACTTGTATCACTTGACTCTGAGGGAGCGCGTTGAGTTGTGCAACCGCCCATTCAAGCTGTTTTTGTGGATCATCTACATTACTCCCTAAAGCTAAATAGGTTTTAATCATATTTCATCAAAATAAAAATTATCACTAAATGGAGAATCGGCTTCTAATTTAAATTCTGCACTCTCCTGTACAGGCGTGGTTTCTATTACTTTTACTAAAACTGCTAATTCAGATTTTTTCGATTTTTTGGATTTTTTGGATTTTTTAGGCGCTTTTAGATCTTTACCTAAAGAGTGAGATAATAATTCACGATCCTCTGCTGATCCTTCAGTATAGGCAGTCCACCAATTCGCTAATGCACTCACCGGCTCCCCGGCTTGAGCTCTTAGTACCAATAAATCATATCCTGCTCTAAAGCGTTGATCATACAATAAACGCTCGGCCTTTTTACCTTGATTTCTTTCTAATCTAAACTGCATTGCCCAGGTTTCTTTCACCATTAAGGTAATGCGTTTAGGGATATTTAATTGTTTACCCTGTCTGGCAAGCACGGCATTCATAGCTTTTAAACGGGCTGAAAATTCATTTTCACCGGTTCCAAGATAGTGAATAATTAACTCACATAAAGGGCTCCATAATAAAGTAGCAAATAAAAAAGCAGGTGCAACAGGCTTGCCTTCTTGCACACGTTTATCTGTATTCATCATTAATAATTCAACTAGTTTTGAATCTGGACGCGTTTGGGGAAATAATTGTTTAAATAATCCAATATGCTGCAAGTGCGTATATACTTTCATTGCTGCACCATTATGGAGCATTTTTAAAACTTCTTCAAATAAACGCGAAGCAGAGACTTGGGCTAGTAAATGCACAGACTCTCTCATAGCGGATTCTAAATCCGGCAATAATTGTAAGTCTAATTTGGCTGCAAAACGCATTGCCCGTAATATTCGAACCGGATCTTCTCTGAGGCGTTGATGGGGATCTCCGATAATACGTAATACTTTATCTTGTAGATCTTTCAACCCCCCTGTATAATCGACTACGCTAAAATCTGCAATATTATAGTACAAGGCATTGACTGTAAAATCACGACGCCATGCATCCTCTTCTAATGTACCGTAGACATTATCTCGTAAAATCATGCCTTGATTGCCTCCCCCCTCTTCCTGAGTAGGACCTCTAAAAGTGGCAACCTCGATAATTTCTCGCCCAAAAAATACATGCGCCAAACGAAAGCGACGACCAATTAAACGGCAATTAGAAAAAATACTCCGCACTTCTTCGGGGGTGGCATCGGTTACAATATCAAAATCTTTAGGATGATGTCCTAATAAAACATCTCTGACTCCCCCGCCGACTAAATAGGCTTGAAATCCATTTTTATCTAGACGATATAAAACTTTTAAAGCATATTCACTGATATCTGCCCGACTCACCGTATGCTCACTGCGCGGCACAATAAGGGGTTCAGGAAAGCTATTTTTTACTGAGCCTGAACCTGAATCCCCAGATCTTCTTGACAGCTTTCTGTCTAACTTTTTAAAATAATTAATAAAATAACCCCATCATATGTATATATCTGTAATCCAAGCCGTTATAATAACATAATTATGATCGTTTTAGCTCCCTTCGTCTAGAGGCCTAGGACGCTGCCCTCTCACGGCGGAAACACGGGTTCGAACCCCGTAGGGAGCACCATAGAAATATATTATTTACTGAACCCATTTGGTTGACCTCAAGGAGGAGACAATAATGCCACACACACCACCACCATTACCCGAGTCTAATATGACAGAGTCAAACAACCCAGACACTATTCAAAAAAAAGCTGGTTACCCAACACTTCTTTCTTATAATATACAGCCCTATCTCGCAGAGCCTGGCGAAAAGTATATGTGTGAAGCACAGCGCAAGCATTTTAGAAAAATACTCGCACTTTGGAAGTCAGCTTTATTACAGGGTGGAGATGATGCCATTCTGAATTTAAAAGCAACGACTGCAGAAAACTCCGCGGATGTGAGTGATCAGGCCACTCAAGAAATGAGTTTTGCCAATAAACTCCGTGAACGAGATAGAGAATACAAATTAATTAAAAAAATCGATAGTGCCATCCAGCGTATAGATAATAAAGAATACGGGCTCTGTAATGAATGTGGAATTGAAATTGGTATACGACGATTAGAAGCGCGTCCAACTGCTGATTTATGCATTGATTGTAAAACCCTTGATGAGGTGCGAGAGAAGCAACGTCGTTAATATGGATATATTAACCGCCATGAAAGAGCGTCGTTCTATACGAGCATTTTTAGATAAACCCGTCCCTGAGGACGTTTTAAAAAACATATTAGATGCTGCTCGTTGGGCACCTTCTGGTGTGAATCACCAACCTTGGAAAATAATGAGCTTACACTCTAGTGTTGCGGCTGAAAAACGCTTACGTGAACAAATACGTGAGCGCATTATCACTGCTCGAAATAATCAATTACCTGAAAATCCCGATTACCATTATTATCCCCAAACTTGGATTGATCCCTATAAAGCACGACGCAAGGCATGTGGTCAAGCGCTCTATAGCGCACTTAATATAAGTAGTAATGAGACGGAAAAACGTAAAGAACAGTGGTATAAAAATTACGATTTTTTCCATGCCCCTGTAGGTCTTATTTTTTATTTGGATGCTTACTTAGAGAAAGGCTCTTGGATGGATATGGGAATATTCATACAAAATGTGATGTTAGCAGCTAAACATTATGGGTTAGATACTTGTGCTCAAGCTGCTTTAGCGGAATACCCTGATATTATTCGAGAAATACTCGCTATATCCAATCAATATCATATTGTCTGTGGGATGGCACTGGGTTATGCAGACTGGTCTGCACCTATTAACCAATATCGAACGACTCGAGAAGACATTGACTCGATACTCTGTGCCCCCCCATACCCTAATTAGCTGTTATTCCAGTGGAACAACAGCTTGAGTCTTCAAGCTAGATTCCACTGCTTGTGCCCATTTTTTTTGGAGTTTTTCTAAAGCCAATCCTGCTGGAACCATAGAGGCACCAGCTAATACGTTTGCTTGTTCTGATAAAAAATCAACCGTTTGTGTAAGCGCTTGTGTCACTAATTGATAGATAGCGGCTGCATGGGCATTAGTGGTTAAAAATAAACCTGCATGAAGCCGAATCAGTTGTTCTAGTAGCGCTGGATTGAGTAAAGGCTTCTCAGTATTTTCTTGATCTACAATAAGATATAACAAGGTACTGTGTGTAATATCTTCTTTAGTTCGAGCATCAATCACTTGAATTGAAATATGGTTTTGAACTAAGTTTTTTACATCCTCTAAAGTAATATAATGGCTTAAAACAGTATCGTATAATCGACGATTTGGATATTTTTTAATTATGCGTATTTCATTCATAGGGGTAGACTGTATCCTTAATATTTTCTCTTCTCAACCAGAATAACAGAAATTATCGTCCAGCACCATATTCATGTGGGTATTTACACACGTTAAATAAAAAAAACGGGGACCTAAGTCCCCGCTTCAAAATAATTGAAAATATTTTATTAATTTAATTAATTTAATTAACTTAAAAAACTTAAGCCTTCAGTCCAATTTCTATAAACAGACTTGGACGAGTCAAGTTCAGGATAGACTGATTATTCTCATAAGTCGGATGAGCGAATAAGTTAACAAAACTATCGGTTCTAATACCGAAAGCAATACTCATATCTAAATCATCCCAGCATTTAAAGGTAGGTGAATAGACTACTGCCGCTTCTAAATCCACTTCTACGATATTATTATATCTACGTTGGGGATCTTCTTGGAAATCAAAACGTCTACCAGCATTAGGAGCTGTTCCATAAACATCATTATAATGCATATCATAATGATAAGTTTGACGACCAATTATATCTGATACTTCTGCTTTTCCGTATACACCAAAGCTTCCAAAACACGTGCTAGGGAATGCATATTCGCCTTTAATAGAAGCGTATAAACCAAGTCCTTCTGTCTCATCTTTTTCGCGAGCAAAAAAGAAGAAATGCGCATCTGCTGGGGTCACTCCTGATGCATTCGAATTACCAAGCGCTGGAATACCTAAGTTAGCACTAAAAGTAGGAGCAACTATCCTATTACCAGTTTGGGTAATCACTGGTGAAACACTTGTTCCCGTGGTAGTGAATGATGCTGGCGTAGGTGGAACGCTTAAATCATACAGTTTATCTGTAATTAATTTTGCATTCAGATAATTTCCACCAATTTCCATACTCACTTTAAGACAGCCCTTTTTATACAAATCAAAACCAACACCTAGTTTTGCTTTTGAAAATTCATTTTCTACAGCCACAGATGCAAAAACAGTATCATAGGTTGTTATGGTTGATGGTACTGGCTCCACTACAGGCGTTCCAGTAACGTCGCCACCCGTTAAAACGGTAATGGTTCCATTAGCATTTAAAAATCCAGATTTTCCATTTGCGCGCATAGGTATAATGGCCTGAGAAAACTTAGTTTCCACATGTGCAGGAAAAACGGTATTTACTTTATGATCCGATCCTTGCCATGACGCTGCAATATAAACAGGGCATGGGTCACAAGGAGAACAATTTACATACCAAAATAAACGTCCGGTAAAATCCCAATTCCAATCTTTACGTTTACTAAATTCTGTAGTATTCACAGCAGAATACGCTGTTGAATCAATAATATTATTTACACCAAAAAAAGGCACTTGGCTATCTAGAGCACCAACATCTCCTCTGACAGAACCCCCAAACTTTCCTGCGTACGCAGGCGCCGCAAGGGCTGCAAGGGCCAAACTAACTAAGGTAAAGCTGAGTATTTTCTTCATGAATAAAGTCCTTTTCTAAGTTAAAAAACGGGGACAAAAGCCCCCGTTTACAATGTACATCAACTACTTAGTATCTAGCGTTTATACTTTAACACCAATTTCTAAGAACACAGTTGGACGAGTCAAACTCATGATAGATTGAGCACCTTCTACTCCCATAGGATGAGCAAATAGATTTACAAAACTATCTGTACGAACACCTAAAGCAAAGCTCATGTTCAAGTTATCCCAACATTTGAAGCAAGGTGAGTATACTAATGCTGCTTCTAAATCAACTTCTACAATATTAGAATATCTTTTTTCAGGATATTCTTGATAAGAAAAAGGAACAGGGAACGCAGCTGCTGTTACTAAATCTAATACCTCTAGATCTGAGCCAACGCCTGAACGGTAGTTATAGGTATATTGTTGACGTCCAATGATATCCCCTACTTCGGCTTTACCATAGATACTAAAGCAATTCCCTAAGCAACTAGCAGGAAATTTGTATTCGCCTTTAAACATAGCGTACATACCAACGCCTTCAGTTTTTTCACGCTCTTCTACACTGACTAGATACTCAAAAGGTAAATCACTTAGATTAGGGAAGACAGGATTAGTAGTAGGGAGACTAACACCAGGTATTGTTGGTGTATTTGCGGCACCCTGTGCTACTAACTGAGTTATGCCATATGATTTATCAGTATTTAACTTAGCATCAAGATAGCTTCCACCAATTTCCATTGTGAATGCAAAACAGGAAGTTTTAATCAAGTCCAAACCAAAACCAAGTTTTGCTTTTGAAAACTCATTTTTTACACTCACAGCAGCAACAACTGGACTACCAGGAAGTACAGTAGGAGTTGTAGCGCCTGGGTATGGGCGAATAAAATCATCAGTGGAGCCTTCCACAGGGAATGTAGCCCGTACAGGAATAACAGACCGAGCAGTTAAGCTTTCAACATGTGGTACTGAAGAAGTCACGGTATGATTTGATCCCTGCCATGATCCTGCAATATAAGTAGAGCAAGGTGCGCAACTAGTATAAAAGAATAACCGGCCAGTAAAATCCCATTGTGCATCTTTACGATCACTGTAGAAAGTTACTAACTCTTGATTGACTATAGGAGCAACGCCTACATTAGTTGCAAAACCATAATATGGTACTTGGCTACCAGTAGGACCTACGTCTCCTCTAATAGAACCACCGAATTGTCCTGCATAAGCAGGTGCACAAAGCGCCGCAAGGGCCAAACTAGCAAGGGTAAAACTGAGTACTTTTTTCATGAATAAAGTCCTTCTAAAGGTTAAAAAAAAACATCGATACCATCTCAGAAAAGAAAATATAATTATTACCACTTTTATATTTTCTTTTCAGTTAAGATATTAATAGCGCATCTTTCATCAGTAATGCAACTACAAATAAACATTTTTTTATTTTTTTTATTCACAAAATAGTTTTCTAATTAACATAATTAAATCTGCTAAAAAAAACGAGAGCCGAAGCTCTCGTTCCCTAACCTAAGTTAATTTAATTACATTTTCATTGAAAGTTCTAAGAAGAGTGAGGGCTTGGTCAAACTCAACAAAGAAACATGGTTACCTACGAGGCTAGGATTTGGATCCACTGCATCCACATGTCTAAACAAGTTAACAAAGCTATCGGTTCTCACACCAAACGCCACGCTCATGTTCATATTATCCCAGCATTTAAAGCAAGGAGAATAGACCACCGCTGCTTCAATATCCACTTCAACAATATTGTTGTATCTAGAATTTAAAGCGATTTCAGGCTCATTTAATCGATCATAGTGATAGCTTTGACGACCAATGATGTCTGCAACTTCTGCTTTACCATAGACACTAAACGCATTTCCTAAGAAACAACTTGAAGGGAGTTTATAAGAACCTTTAATAGAGCTATATAGACCAGCTCCTTCTGTTTTTGAATGCGAACTTCCTATTGAGGAGAACGGAGCAGCTATCTCTCTATCAGTATCTAATTTAGCGACTAAATAGTTTCCACCCACTTCCATGGTAAACTTTAAGCAATTATTTTTAAATACATCTAAACCCATTCCCAGTTTAGTTTTTGAAAATTCATTTTTTACAGAAAGTCTATTAGCAAATGTAATATCCCCTCTAGAATGATTGGTATTGGTGGCTCCTTGCCATGATAATGCAACATAGGTGCTGCAAGGTCTGCAACTTGTATACATCGCTAAACGCGCTGTAAAATCCCAATTCCATTCGTTACGATCGCTATCTACAAGCGGAGAATCAAATATAACTTGATTTCCAATAGCGCCCACATCACCCCTAATAGATGCTTCATATTTTTGTGCATATACAGGTGCTGCGAGTGCAGCTAGTGCTAAAGCTGCCAAACTTAAACTAACTATTTTTTTCATATTAAGCCCTTCCTTACAGGTAAACAATTAAATTATTCCATTTTATTTTGATCGACATACAATACTTTACTGTTATAGTGCAGCAAAAAAACTAGTTGATCCATCGCTATAAATTAGACAACTTCATAACTATACTTATCATAGATCTCTAATTATAAGCTTGACAACTTATTACAATAGAAATATCCTTTTTAATAACTGGTATCTAACTGTATATACGTTATATATGCATCTTCTATCGTTTAGATTAAATAAAAGTTAACTTTAAAACTAAATATAGGGTAGACTGAAAATAAATGAACCAATGAAACACATAGACAAACACCCTAAAATAAGGCAAAATACTCCAAATCCTACAATAATGTTTTACTTATAAATAAAGTATCTATATAAAATGATAACCCCATTGAAACAGTTGCTCGTTTTACATGGCCCTAATTTAAATTTACTGGGCCAAAGAGAACCTAAATTCTACGGAATTAAAACATTAGCGGACATTAATCAAGAGCTAAGCCAGTTAGCTTCCTTGAATAATTGTACGCTCAATACCCTTCAAACCAATAAAGAATATGAATTAATTGATGCCATTCAAAGTGCAAAAAAATTAAATAATCTTTATATTATTATTAACCCAGCGGCTTTATCTCATACTAGCATTGTACTACGAGATGCGCTGTTGAGTTGTGAATTACCCTTTATAGAAGTACATATTTCTAATATTTTTGCGCGAGAATCTTTTCGAGAGCATTCGTATCTAAGCGATATTGCCCAAGGCGTCATCACGGGTCTAGGCCCATATGGCTATACGGCAGCACTGCTTGCAGCCCTTCACTATTTGACCGAAAATTGAGTATACACATCATGGATATTAATAAAATTGAACAATTAATTGAGCTTATAACCAAAAATAATATTTTTGAATTAGAATTAAAAATTGAAGAGGGCAAAGAATCCCTTCGTATTACGCAACATAATACGCACCCTATTTATCAAAATATACCTATTACCCATACTGTAAATGCGCCTCAAAGCGCGATTATTGATCATACTCCACACACTCCCCCTGCTCCGTCTGCAGCACCAGTACCTGCTGCACCTGCTGCACAAGAAGGATTTGTAGTAACCTCACCGATGGTAGGTACTTTATATAAAGCGCCCTCTCCCGATGCGGCTCCTTTTGTAACCGTGGGTCAACATATTGAAGTAGGCGATACACTTTGTATTTTAGAAGCTATGAAGATGCTCAACCAAATTGAATCTGAAAAAAGAGGCACCTTAGTTGCCATTTTGGCTGAAAATGGGCAACCAATCGAATTTGGTCAACCTTTATTTATTATCAAAGAAGCATAATACAAAAGAAGCACTACACTATGTCTGAAAAACTTGAATTTGAATTTGAAAAAGTGGTTATTGCAAATCGAGGCGAAATCGCCCTGCGTATTTTGCGCGCTTGTAAAACACTTGGTATTAAAACGGTGGTTGTGTATTCTCTTGCTGATAAAGAATCGCTCCCTGTTAAATTAGCAGATCAAGCGATTTGTATTGGTCCTGCCGCTTCTAAAGACAGTTATTTAAATGTCCCGGCTATTATTAGTGCGGCAGAAATGACAGATTCTGTCGCCATCCACCCTGGATATGGGTTTTTATCAGAAAATGCAGATTTTGCAGAATGCGTGGAACAAAGTGGTTTTCACTTTATTGGTCCTAAGGCAGAAACTATTCGCCTAATGGGTGATAAAGTCTCTGCTATTAAAACGATGAAAAAAGCAGGAATACCTTGCGTACCTGGATCAGATGGACCGCTTGGTGATGATCCCAAAACGAATTATAACTTAGCCCATAAAATTGGCTATCCGATTATCATTAAAGCCTCAGGGGGAGGGGGGGGTCGGGGTATGCGCGTGGTGCACAGTGATGCCACATTGATAAATGCCATTACCCTGACCCGCCAAGAAGCACAAGCCGCCTTTGGCAATCCCATGGTGTACATGGAAAAATATTTGGAAAAACCTAGACATATTGAAATTCAAGTATTAGCAGATACACATGGCAATGCCGTATATTTAGGCGAAAGAGACTGTTCAATGCAAAGGCGTCATCAAAAAGTCTTAGAAGAAGCGCCCGCACCTGGAATGAGTGAGAAAAAACGTAAAGCAATTGGACAGCTTTGTGTAAAAGCCTGTAAAAAGATAGGATATCGCGGCGCCGGTACCTTCGAATTTCTCTACCAAGATGGTGAATTTTATTTCATAGAAATGAATACCCGAGTGCAAGTAGAACATCCTGTAACAGAAATGATTACCGGTATTGATATCGTTCAAGAACAACTTAAAATTGCAGCAGGGCACCCTCTAAGCTTTACACAATCAGATGTTGCTTTACAAGGACATGCTATAGAATGTCGAATTAATGCAGAAGATCCTAAAACCTTTATGCCAAATCCAGGTACCATTCAATGGTTTCATGCCCCTAGCGGCCCTGGCATTCGTTGGGATTCTCATATTTATCCTAGCTATAAAGTACCGCCTTACTATGATTCTCTTATAGGTAAATTAATTGCCCATGGAAAAACCCGACAAGAAGCAATTGCTCGCATGCGTCAAGCACTAGATGAAATTGTCATTGATGGCATCAAAACGAATATTTCTTTACATCAAGAATTATTACGGGATGCCAATTTTACACAAGGTGGAACAACCATTCATTATTTAGAAGAAAAAATTAATAAATAATCTATACGAGGGCGCATGATATGACTTGGTGGGAAGCATCCATTGATTGTGACAATCAAGAAGCTGATTTTATATGTGAAAAGCTCCAAACGCTAGGAGCTATTGCAGTAAGCTTTATGGATTTAAGTGGCAATCCTATTTTGGAACCCAATCCTAATGAAATGCCTTTATGGGAAAAAATTAAATGTGTCGGTTTATTTGATAAAACGCTCAACAAAAAGAAACTAGACCAGAAAATAAGTTCTGTTTTTACACAACATACTATTAATATTACTGCGCTTCCAGAACAAGATTGGATTAAACTGTGTCAAGCAGAATTCCAACCACAACGATTTGGCGAAAATTTATGGGTATGTCCTAGTTGGTCTGAAATTTCTGATGAAAATGCCATTATTTTAAAACTCGATCCCGGCTTAGCTTTTGGTACAGGCACCCACCCTACCACCGCACTTTGTCTAGAATATCTAGCAAGTACTCCCCTAAAAAACCAGTCTATCATTGATTTTGGATGTGGCTCTGGTATCTTAGGGATTGCAGCTGCCCTATTAGGGGCTAAAAAAGTTATTTCTGTAGATCATGATCCTCAAGCACTATTTAGCACTGAATTAAATGCGAAGCAAAATAATGTTGAGCTTCATTGTTTTCACTCAAAATTATTCGCACCCCAAACGCATGAGCCTGCTGATGTACTCGTTGCTAATATTTTAGCGTCTCCTTTAATTACGCTAGCACCCACTATTACTGCAGCGGTAAAATCGGGGGGCACTTTAGTATTATCTGGTTTACTCTCTTTACAAATAGATTCGGTCTTAAGTGCTTATATTGATCACTTTGATTTTGAAACCCCCCGTTTTCAAGGGGATTGGGTATGTTTAATTGGCAAAAAAACTGGGATTTCATAATGAAGTCTTTTTTTATTGGCCCTTATGAAATTACCAACCCCATTATACTAGCCCCCATGGCAGGTGTTACGGATCGCCCTTTTAGACAGCTGTGTAAAAATCAAGGTGCAGGTCTAGCGGTTACTGAAATGGTGGGGAGTTCTTTATTATACGGGAGCGATAAAACCAAACGCCGAGCCAATCATGAAGGTGAAACGAGGCCCTGCTCTGTACAAATCGTTGGAAGTTGTCCCAAAACACTAGCCGAAGTGGCCCGTATTAACGAAGCCAATGGTGCAGAAATCGTTGATATTAATATGGGGTGTCCTGCTAAAAAAATATGTAATAGTATGGCTGGCTCTCATCTTTTAAAAGATGAACCCCTCGTACAATCTATTTTAGAAGCGGTAGTTCGAGCAGTCAAAGTACCGGTTACCTTAAAAATTCGCACGGGCTGGGATGCTTGTAACCGAAATGGCGTACTGATTGCTAAAATAGCACAAGATGCAGGTATTCAGGCTCTGGCGGTACATGGCCGAACTCGAGCCTGTTATTTTAAAGGCGAAGCAGAATACGATACGATTGCTGAGATTAAATCTCGCATTCAGATCCCTGTTATTGCCAATGGCGATATCACCTCTGCTGAAAAAGCAAAATTTGTACTTGAAAAAACTGGGGCAGATGCCATCATGATTGGTAGAGCCGCACAAGGTCGACCTTGGATTTTTAATGAAATCATGCACTTTTTAAAAACAGGTGAAAAATTACCAGAACCCGATAGTGAAACTATCCGAAATATAATAATAGGACATCTTTTCAATTTATACGATTTTTATGGTGAAGCTAAAGGCGCACTTATTGCTCGAAAACATGTCTCTTGGTATTCTAAAGGACATCGTAATGGATCCCATTTTAGAAGTGCGTTTAATCTACTCACTAGTGCAGCAGAACAACTCGATACCGCCCATGCTTTTTTTGATAGTTTAAAAGAACAGGACAATACACAATATGTCTGAAATTGATTTTATTATAAAAACTACTTTATCTCGATTTGTAGAACAAAAAATATGTCATTATTTTTCTCACCTAGAAGGACAACCTGCTCAAGGACTGCATCATCTTGTTATTAAAGAAGCAGAAAAAGGATTATTCAAAATTGTAATGGAAAAATCTAATGGTAATCAATCCAAAGCAGCCAATATGTTGGGTTTAGCGCGAGGTACTTTTAGGAAAAAATTACAAGCACTAGGTTTAGATTAACAAAAAATAGCTCTTAAGTATAAAACTAGGTACTTCTTAGGAGCTTACTAGCCTGGCATTTATGGAAACCCTCTCCTGTATATTGCTTGGATAGTTTTGATATTAAACTCGCATGCAATTGACTATAAGCGACTTCTAATTTTGGTGCCTTTTTATTGAAATTAAAACGCAAACCCCCTATATTACTCTGATTAGTAGTATGCGCCATGGATAAATAAGAATCTATACAAGAAAGGGTGGCCTTTTGATATTCTGTACTCCCTGGTTCTCTTTCTCTGGTTTTTTCAAATAAAGTCACTAAAAATTCAATCACTTGAGTCCGTTTTAGAACGGAGACATCTGGATAATAAAATTGATTGCAAACTTGCGTGTAAAGAGATTTAACAGAAAAACTTCTTTTTTGATCTACACCAACTTGAGTATATTCATCTAAATTTTTTAAAATATACTCATGCATTGCTAAATGGCATGTAATAACAAAATCATCTCGTAACATGACGCTGGGTAACATATCTCGCAACGCATAGGGATTGCCTATTTCCCTGCTCGTTTGTTTATCTACTTCAGTACAAAAATGCATATATTCTTTTAAAAAGAAATGCATTTTCTGTAATAAAATTTCAGTTTCACCAATACCCCCATGCAAGGTAATATTCCCAGTCAGATCAGTTCCAGATAAGCCTCTTGCTAAATTTACAGATAAAACTGCCTGTTCTATTTGTTCTAAAATAGCAGTTAATAAAGCAGTTTCTATAGAAGGCAATGCTTGTGCAGCGCCTTGTTTACGCCCTTCTTCTTCTTTTAATGCTAAATCTTTTTCTATCCGCTGATCTCTGGCTGCTAATTTTTGTTTTGCCTCTGTTGTAGCAATATCAATATTTTTACGCAATCTAAATAAAATTAATAGTTTTTTAGTATCTAAACCAAGGCCAGATAAATTATCTCTCATACTGATTTTAAAGTCTTCATCTGAAAAAGCAAGAAATGCTAACCAATTTACCCCTACAAATCTTAAGGGATAATCTGTTTTGTCTGGATTTGCAGCTTGTTCATCTTCAACCGCAGCACGTTTGTTTTCAGTGGCTTCATATTCTGCAGTCAATAAAGGCGAAACTAGCTGTCGTTCTATAATTGATACCGAATCTAAGGAGCCCAATTTTAATTTCACACGAAACAGATCATCTATTTGATCTAACATTTTATTGACTGCCGCTATAAATAACATCCCTTTCTCCTAAAAACGATAAAACTATAGGCAAAAGCATGCTTTTCATCGGCTTCAAATCGTTGATTTTCTATTTCAACCCAATCTGAATTTAATACCGGGAAAAACTTATCTCCGAGTATATTCGCATGTACTTTGGTTAAATAAATTGTGCTGACTGTATCTAGAAACTGTTCATACAATGTGGCACCACCAATAATCATAAGTTCTGCATTACTATCTGTTATTTGATGAATATCATTTATAACCTGACAATCAGGGATTTGCAATGTTGCATTAGAACTAAGAATAACATTGGTGCGCCCAGGTAACGCTTTACCGATAGAGTCATAGGTTTTACGACCCATGATGATAGTTTTACCGATAGTGAGTGCTTTAAAATGTTTTAGATCATTTGGTAAATGCCAAGGTAATTGATTATTATACCCAATTGCCCTATTCTCACTCATCGCGACTACAAAACTAAACATTTTTATACTGCAACGGGCGCTTTAATATGAGGATGTGCTTGATAGTTCACTATCTCAATATCTTCAAAACGAAAATCTTCTAATTGAGTAATAGCAGGATTTAATACCAAACGAGGCAAAGGATACGGATCTCGAGCGAGTTGTTCTTTAGTTTGCTCTAAATGATTTAAATATAAATGGGCATCCCCAAGCGTATGAATAAATTCGCCCACCTGTAATCCAACTACCTGGGCTATCATGCTAATTAATAAAGCATAGGAAGCAATATTAAAAGGCACCCCTAAAAATACATCTGCACTACGCTGATATAATTGGCAAGATAATTTGCCATCGGCCACATAAAATTGAAAGAAACAATGACAAGGGGGAAGCGCCATTTTATCTATCATGCCTACATTCCATGCATTTACAATTAACCTTCTAGAATCAGGAGTCGTTTTAAGATCAGAAATCAAACGCGATATTTGATCAACCGTAGCGCCATCTGCAGTAGGCCAAAAACGCCATTGAGACCCATAGGTTGGCCCTAAATCTCCATTTTCATCTGCCCACTCATTCCAAATGTTTACATTTTCTGCCTGCAATGAACGCACATTCGTTTCACCACGCAAAAACCATAATAATTCATGAATAATAGAGCGAAGATGACATTTTTTAGTGGTCACTAAAGGAAAACCTTGCGACAAATCAAAGCGCATCTGATATCCAAACACACTCAAGGTTCCGGTGCCGGTTCTATCCGTTTTTTGAGTCCCTGTATCCATAATATGACGCATTAAATCTAAGTATTGACGCATAATTGTCTCTCTTTGTTAAGCAACAAAATTAAACCTGCTATAAGCATAGGGATACAGAGTATTTGTCCCATAGTAAGCCATCCAAAGGCAAGATAACCATATTGGGCATCAGGTTGCCTAAATAATTCTTCAAACATGCGAATAAGTGTGTATACAACTAAAAACAAACCAGTCACCTGTCCTGTTTTTCGAGGTTTGCTCGCATAGGTCCATAAAATAATAAATAATACAATACCCTCTAATCCAACGGCATAGAGCTGCGCGGGATGCCTTGGCAAATCATCAACATGAGGAAAAATCATGGCCCAAGGTACATCGGTAGTGCACCCCCATAATTCTCCATTAATAAAATTACCCACTCGCCCTGCTCCAAGCCCTAGGGGAACCACTTGAACCACCCTATCTGTAACGCTTAAAAAACGAAATTTATACTGATGTGTGAAATACACAATGGCTACTAGCACGCCTACTAATCCACCATGAAAAGACATGCCTCCGCTTTGCATTGCAAACACACTTAAAGGCGCATCTATCCAGCCAATTAAATCATAAAAAAGCATATAACCTATGCGTCCACCAATCAGGACACCCATAATGGCATAAAAAAATAAGTCATTAATGGTATCGTAACTTTGCCAGCCAGATAGATTTTTAGTACGATAGCGTAGCAGCATCCAAGCCATGGTAAAACCAACAACATACATAAAGCCATACCATCGCACTTGCAAAAAGTCGGTGATATGCAATAAAACTGGATTCATATTTGGGTAGTCAATCATAATACAAACCAGTTTACCATGCTAATGAGCCGATTTTCTAGTCGATTCACAATAAAGTTCACAAGACTAGTTAGTTAGATGCTTTATACATTTCTGTAATCACCATTTTCTAGAACCCCAAACCAGATTGGGATAAAGCGTTTTCTAAGTGCAAATAAATATCACGGGCATGATCCATTTGTAATAGCTCTTTTACTAAGTCTCGAGCTTGCTCTACTGTAAAATAACGCAAAACTGAACTAATAATGGGCAAATTTTGAGCCTGCATACTTAAAATGTCAAACTCTAAACCCAATAAAACAATGGCGGCCATAGGTGAGTGCGCCATTTCTCCGCAAATACTAATTTTTTTATTATGGCGATGCGCTGATTGGACTACAATACTCAGCGCTTTTAATACAGCAGGATGCAAAAAATCATAAAAAGAGGAGCATTGACTCGTTGCCCTATCTGTTGCTAATAAATATTGAATTAAATCATTACTTCCTACTGATACAAAATCAACACGTTGCATAATAGACTCTATCTGAAAAATAGCACAAGGGACTTCAATCATCGCACCAATGTGAGGATAGGGTATATCGATTTGCTTTCTTATTTCCTGATACGCTGTATCAATGAGAGCAAGGCTATCCTCTACATCTAAAATACTCGCAATCATGGGTAATACAATGTTTAAATTATTCAACCCTTCACTTGCACGCAACATAGCACGCAATTGAGATAAAAAAATATCCGGATGTGCTAACATCAAGCGAATACCTCTTAACTCTAATGAAGGGGTAAAATAAGGTAAGGGCTTATCTGCTCCTACATCTAGCACTCGAATACTGACAGGATAGGGCGAAAAACGACTTAATACCTGGGTATATATTTTCTGTTGCGTGAGTTCATTTGGAAATTGGTCATGCATCATAAATGCAACCTCGGTTCGATATAATCCCACTCCCTGAGCGCCTAGGTCGATGGCTTGCTCCATATCTGAATAGATATCTGTATTGACATGCAATGTAATCGGTAAATTTTCTATTATTGGTTTGCTTATATCGTGAGCCGTTTTTTGTGTTTGAATGAGATCTTGCATTGTATCAATCATCTCTAGCGTTGGAAAAAGCGTGACTTCTCCTGTTGTGCCATTGATAAGAATTTCGCTCAATTCAGATATATTTAGTGGCACATCAGTCACCCCCATCACAGCAGGAATACCCATTGATTTTGCTAAAATAGCGATATGAGAAGAATCTGAGCCCTTAGAAGATATAATTCCTTTTAAACGACTTTTGGGTATATCTGCCAAACTCGCTATAGATAAGTCATGGGTCATTAAAATAATTGCATCGGGAAAATGAGCATCCGAGAATTTCAATGTGGGCTTTTGCTGCAAATACATTAATATTCTTTTGCCTAAATCTAACACATCTGTCGATCGAGATCTTAAATAAAGATTTTCTATTTTTTCAAAATCGCTGATAAATTGTTCAATTGTTTTTTTAAGCGCAAACGGTGCCCAATACCCCAATGTAATCAATTTAATAACCGTATCTTGTAAGAGGGAACTGTCTAAAATAGAAATATACACATCCAGTAAAACAGAAGAAGAATAGGTATTTTTGAAATTTAAAATATCCTTACGGGTTTGCTGTAGTGCTTGTACAAACCTATCTATTTCTGCTGCTCTATCGAACTTGGCAAGCAAGATCTCCTCAATATCATTTAAATCCAATGCACTCTGTGTACTCCAAAGTTGCCCTACTGCTACTCCTTGTGAAACAGGGATACCTTGCAAGACACGACTATGGGGTTGAGTGTTATCACACATTTAATCAAGTGGATCTAAATAACTTCGGGTGGCATATTTTCCATTCATAATCGGAGAAAATTCAGTTAAAGCCTTACGATAGACTTCTCTTTTAAAGGCAATAACTTGGTATAACGGATACCAATAATTAACCCATTGCCAATCATCAAATTCTGGTTTCTCTTCATGATCAAACTGTATACTGGTTTCAGAACCAATAAGACGCAATAAAAACCATTTTTGTTTTTGACCAATACACAAAGGCTGTTTGTTACCACGCACCAGATGCCGGGGCAATCTATAAGTTAGCCAGTTACGTGTTTGAGCTATTATTTTAACTTCATGGACCTGCAAACCAATTTCTTCATGCAGCTCTCTAAATAAGGCTTGTTCTATACTTTCATCATCATCAACGCCGCCTTGGGGGAATTGCCAGGCATCTTGGCCAATACGCTTACCCCAAAAAAGCTGACCTGTTTGATTGGTAAGAATAATGCCGACATTCAATCGAAAGCCATTTGAATCAATCACGTATGATAGCCTAATGATTTAAAGAAATAATATTATTATTTTAAATAATACACTAAATTATTTAAAAATACTCGTCTCACCACAAGCAAATGCTTGTATCTTGCCATTTTCTAATTCAAGCAATAGCAGTCCTTCATTATTGAGTCCTTTAGCTATACCTGTTGTAACCATTTCTTGCCCATAGCACGATTTCAAAGTAATTGTTTTTCCTACTAAAATATCATATGGTTTCCATTGCTCTTGAAAAAATACAAAACCATGCTGCTCAAATTGAGATACCATAGATACTAAATTAGTAATGAATAGTGATATAATTTGATTTCGATCAAATGTCTTTCCCGTGATTTTTTTCAACGAAGTCCATGCTTGAGAGATAGGGTGGTCTGCATTATCCATCATATTAACATTAATACCAATCCCCATAATCACAGAACCATAAGAATGTGAAATATTTTCTATTAAAATGCCTGATAATTTAGCCTCATTATATAATATATCATTGGGCCATTTGATAGATAACGCAATGGGTTTAATAAATACTTCAAGGGTTTTAACCAATGCCAGGCTAAGCACCAAACTTAAACCTGACAACTCACTAATTTTTTTTTTAATATTCTTTTGGCAGGAAAAATAAATATTCACATCAGGCGGTGCAACCCAAGACCGACCTAAGCGCCCTTTTCCCTGGGTTTGATGATTTGCAACCACTATTTTCCAATAATCACCCTGAGCAAGCTGATTATCTTGATCTCGCAAATAATCATTGGTTGAGCTAACAGACTCTAAAACTTCCAAGTCAATAAAAACATGATCAGCAAGCGCTACATTTTTAAGAATTTTACTTGTGTCCACCCACGCCACCTGTCACTACCATGCTCATCGCTTCATTTACAGGCATATCTAAGGGGGTTAACTCACTAGCTCGTACAGCAATCATCACTCCCCCAATTTGATAACTTAAAGGGATATAGACAAAAACGTCCTCTTTCCCCCCCAAAGCATCAGGCAGAGCAGATAAATCTTCTCTTGTCACAAACCCAACCACACGCCCAATACTCGTACTCACAAGCACAGCACGTTGCTGTGCTTGTTTTTTCTGATCAAAAAATCCCATCATATCTTGAATGGCATTATAAATCGTTTTAATACCTGGGGTTTTTTTTACAAGACCTTCAAACCAATTATAAATTCCCCTAATTATCCAAGCATTCACTAACAATCCAAGTATAAAAATAAAAACGAGCCCGAGAATAATACCCAAACCATCAAAATAATATTGTGGGCGAATAATGTGCCTAAGAATATGTCCAAAGAACCCTTCTATATTACTTAGAATCCAAGTTACAATGGCTATAGTTAAAGCAATAGGCAAAAAAGCCATTAGACCTGCAACAAATATTTTTTTTATTATTCTCGTACCCATTTTTTATCCTTATTGTTTATTTATTTAACACGGGGATCAAAATCACCCGCTTGATATTTCAAAGCCATTTTTTCTAAAGCAATCGGTCTAATTTTAGAAGCTTGCCCAGCCGTACCAAAAACATCATAACGTTCAATACAAATTTTACGCATTGCTTCTTTAGCTTCTTTATTATATTTACGAGGATCAAACTCTGCAGGATTTTTTGCAAGATATCGGCGTAATGCCCCTGTTGCAGCCAAACGTAAATCGGTATCGATATTAATTTTACGCACGCCATGACGGATCCCTTCTTGAATTTCAGACAAAGGCACACCATAGGTTTGACCAATATCACCACCAAATTCATTAATAATTGCAAGCCAATCTTGAGGTACAGAGGATGATCCATGCATCACTAAATGCGTATCTGGAATACGTGCATGAATTGCTTTAATCCGAGCAATATCTAATACATCGCCTGTAGGGGGACGTGTAAATTTATAAGCACCATGACTGGTGCCAATGGCGATAGCCAAAGCATCTACTTTTGTATCTTTTACAAAACGTGCTGCTTCTTCTGGATCAGTGAGCATCATATCATGGGTTAAAATACAATCTGCACCCGAACCATCTTCTTCTCCAGCAATCCCGGTTTCAAGTGATCCTAAACAGCCTAATTCACCTTCTACAGAAACGCCACAAGCATGTGCCATTCTCACTACTTCAGCGGTTATCATACTATTATATTTATAATCTGAAGGGGTCTTCATATCTTCATGAAGCGATCCATCCATCATCACAGAAGAAAAACCAAACTGAATGGAACGTTGACACACAGCAGGAGATGCACCATGATCTTGATGCATACATACAGGAATTTCTGGAAATTCTTCAATCGCTGCCTGAATCAAATATTTTAAAAACCGCGGACCTGCATATTGACGTGCTCCTGCAGAAGCCTGCACGATAACAGGGCTATCTGTAGCTTGTGCGGCTTCCATAATCGCACGAATTTGTTCTAGATTATTCACATTAAAAGCAGGTACTCCATATCCATTTTCTGCAGCATGATCAAGTAGTTGACGCATCGTAATTAAAGCCATATTAAACTCCTCATTTATCAAAAATAAAAAAAATTAATTCAATTTATCCAATTCATCAATAGATTGCGCAACAATAATTTTCAAAGTATTGGTATTACCACCCACACCCACAATGCTTCCCTTAGTCATTATTGCTTTTTCTTTGGGCAATAATAAACCGAGTTTAACAAGTGTTTTGAGCGTATGCTTAGTAATTTCCCAAGGCTTATATTGTGTTAAATCCACTAAAATAGGATACACTCCTCTAAATAAAGTCATTCGCCCACAAGCCTTCTCATGACGACTCAGTGCATAAATAGGTATATCCACATGCACGCGTGACATCCAAAGCGGCGTTGATCCGGATTCTGTCAGTGCGATAATAGCGGTAACATCTGAATGATTTGCAACATACATAGCAGACATCGCAATCGCTTCATCATCTCTTGAAAAATGGGTCTTTAAAGGATGTATTGCTTTATAAGCCGCTGACTGTTTTTCAGCTGAAATACAAATATCATGCATAATAGAAACGACTTTGGCCGGAAATTTTCCGCTGGCTGTTTCTGCTGAGAGCATCACTGCATCGGTCCCATCTAATACTGCATTAGCAACATCTGATACTTCCGCCCGCGTTGGTATGGGATGTTTAACCATCGATTCCATCATTTGCGTTGCCGTAATAACCACTTTATCCATTTTTAAAGCTTTATTAATAATCATTTTTTGTAGGCCTGGCAATTCAGCATACCCAAGCTCTACTCCCAAATCTCCTCTAGCCACCATAACCGCATCGGCTGCTAAAATAATTTCATCAATGGCTTCGATGGCTTCAGTACGCTCTATTTTAGCAATCAAATGGGCTTCAAAATTCAAATCTCTCATAAGTGAGCGAGCATGGTGTACATCATGCGCTGATTTTACAAAAGACAACGCCACATAATCAATCGGCAATGTAGAAATGAATGCTAAATCGCTCAGATCTTTTTCTGTTAAAGTAGGTGCTGAAAGTCCTCCTCCTTTTCGATTTAATCCTTTTTTACTACTAAGCTCCCCACCAGAAATGACTTGCGTAATAATTTTACTATCTTGAATCGATTTTATTTTCAAACAAATCAAACCATCATCTAATAATAAAATATCTCCGGCGAAGACATCTTGAAGTAATTCTTTATAATCTAAGCCAACTTGATTTTCATCTCCTAAGGCATTATCAAGCTCTGCATCTAAAATAAATTCTGCACCATCTTCTAAGAACACAGCCCCGTTTTTAAAGCTCGCAATGCGAATTTTAGGGCCTTGCAAATCCGCTAATATGCCAATCACACAGTTGAGCTCCAGAGCCGTTTTTTTAGCTAATTCAATGCGTTTTTTTTGCAGCTCTTGAGATCCATGAGAAAAATTGATTCGCACCACATTCACACCCGCTTGAATCAAGGCTTGCATGACCTCAGGCGAATCTGTACTCGGGCCTAATGTAGCAATAATTTTAGTTCGTCTGGCATATAACTCACTCATCATTAACGCTCTTTTTCAACGCTTGTACCGCTGGCAAATCTTGACCTTCTAAAAATTCTAAAAATGCGCCTCCCCCTGTTGAAATATAGGAAAGTTCATTTTGAATACCAAAAGCATCAATTGCAGATAGCGTATCTCCGCCTCCTGCAACACTAAAAGCATCACTTTGGGCAATAGCCTGTGCTATTTTTTGAGTTCCTACTTGAAAAGGGGCTAATTCAAACACGCCAACGGGACCATTCCAAATAATGGTTTTAGCATCTTGTATTATTTTTGCATACTGCTCAATCGTTTTAGGGCCAATATCATATATTCCTTCATTAGTATGGATATCTTGAATATTTTTAATTTCAGTCATCGCATCAGGTGATAACGTTTTTGAAACCACCACATCTTGGGGAAGTAAAATTTGCTTATTTTCTTTTTTAGCCTGTTCTAGTAATGCTTTTGCTTGACAGAGCAAATCCAGTTCAACAAGCGATTGCCCTATTTCATAGCCCATTGCTTTTAAAAAAGTATTTGCCATGCCTCCTCCAACAATCAAAATATCTGCTTTTTTAAGCACACCAGCCAAAACGGATAACTTAGTCGATATTTTTGAACCCCCAATAATAGCCACTAAAGGATGTGCAGGATTTTTAAAGGCAGTATCCAGTGCATGTAACTCTTTTTCTAACAAAGGTCCGGCGCATGCCAAAGGCGCATACTCAATCACGCCCACAGTAGAAGAGTGGGCTCGATGTGCACACGCAAAAGCATCCATCACAAAAATATCACATAAAGCAGCATACTTTTTTGCTAAAACACGCTCATTTGCTTGTTCCCCTTGTAAAAATCGCACATTTTCAAACAATGCAATTTCGCCTGGTTTTAACTTAATATTCCAATCATTAACTAAGGGTACCGGACAGTGTAATAATTCACTTAATCGTTTTGCAATAGGAGCCAAAGAATATTGAGAGTCAAATACGCCCTCACGCGGACGTCCTAAATGAGAAAGCACTAATACAGAGGCACCTTTTTCAAGTGCCTCTTTTAAGCTTGGTAGGCATGCTAAAATTCTTGCTTCATGGCCAATTTCCCCATTTTTTTCTATAGGGACATTTAAGTCTTCTCGAATTAATAAACGTTTATTTTTTAAATCACAATCCCTCATAGTTAGCATGTATGCATTACTCGCGCAACATCTAACATACGATTTGAAAAGCCCCATTCATTATCATACCAAGCAAGCACTTTGACAAGATTACCAATGACTTTAGTTTGCGTTGAATCAAAAATAGAAGAATGAGGATTATGATTAAAATCAATCGATACTAAAGGTGCCTCATTATACGCTAAAATACCTTTTAATTTTCCATTAGAGGCTGTTTTTAAAATTTCATTTACTTGGGTAACGGTAGTGTCTTTTGCAAAAGTAGCCGTTAAATCTACAACCGATACATTAATCGTTGGAACCCGCATAGCAAAACCATCTAGTTTACCTTTAAGCTCAGGCAATACTAATCCTACTGCACTAGCAGCACCGGTTTGCGTTGGAATCATCGATTGGGTTGCCGAGCGGGCTCTGCGTAAATCAGTATGGTAGACATCGGTTAAAACTTGATCGTTTGTATAAGCATGAATGGTTGTCATAAGACCACTTACCAACGTTAACTGATCATGCAAGGGTTTAACTAAAGGCGCTAAACAATTGGTCGTACAAGAGGCATTTGATACGATTCTATCTGTAGATTTTAAGGTGTGCTCATTGACCCCAAACACAATCGTGGCATCTACATCTGTGCCTGCAGGAGCAGAAATAAGTACTTTTTTAGCACCGGCTTGCAAATGGGCATTGGCTTTATCACGCGATGCAAATAACCCTGTACATTCAAAAACAATATCAATCCCTAAGGTATCCCAAGGTAAATCGGCAGGATTTCTTTGTGAAAAAACTTGAATTTCATCTCCTTGTACAATTAAACTGCCATCCTCTCCTACGCGTACTTCACCCGGAAATTTTCCATGGGTAGTATCATATTGCGCCAAATGCGCATTGATTTTAGCATCTCCTAAATCATTAATGGCAACAATTTTAAAAAAATTTTGTTGATTACTTTCGTAAATAGTACGTAAAATATTTCTACCAATACGACCAAAGCCATTAATGGCAATTTTAATTGGATGATTTGCTTGATTCGTCATAATAATGCTCCCGTATTTTTTTTATAATATTCTCGACTGAAAATCCATATTTTTGAAATAAAATAGCCGCTGGAGCAGAGGCTCCAAAATGATCTACTCCTATCATCACCCCTTGTTCACCTAAATATTTATACCAACTCATGGGATGACCTGCTTCTACTGCAAGACGTTTTTTAATACTATCTGGCAAAATACTTTGCTTATACGATTGCTCTTGCGCTTCAAATACTTCTACACAAGGCATCGAGACTACACGCAGTGCAATTTCATCTTTTAATTGTACCGCGGCTTCGATACATATCGCCACTTCTGAACCCGTTGCCATTATAATAACATCAGGTTGTTGGGTAGCCTCATATATAATATATCCGCCTTTTTGAATAGTATTCAAAATAGCTTCAGATCTATTTTGATGTACAACCGATTGTCTGGTTAATAATAAACTCGTAGGTCCACTATGGTGTTCTATAGCACTCGTCCATGCTGCCACCGTTTCTACATCATCACAAGGACGCCAGAGCCTCATATTTGGAGTGGCTCTGAGCATAGTAATATGTTCAATAGGCTGATGGGTAGGACCATCTTCTCCTAATCCAATAGAATCATGAGAATAGACAAATATAACCTGTTGATGCATCAAAGCTGCCATTCTAACACTATTACGCATATAATCTAGAAAACTTAAAAATGTGCCTCCAAAGGGAATAAAGCCACCATGTAGCCGCAGGCCATTCATAATAGCCCCCATCCCAAATTCTCGAACGCCATAATGTAAATAATTTCCAGCGTGATTGCTACAAAGTGCAGCTTTAGAAATAATTTCACATCCATCCCAAGCCGTTAAATTAGACTCGGTTAAATCTGCAGAGCCTCCAATTAACTCAGGCAATAAAGCTGCTATTTGATTTAATACGTCATGCGAAGCGGCTCTGGTTGCCTTATTTTTACCATTTTTTTGAGTAGTGACTAATAACTCTGACATCATACCTGCAAAAGATTCAGGTAATTTGCCAGCCATACGACGCGTAAATTCTTTAGCTAATTCTGGATACTGTTCTTGATAATTTGTAAAAATAGCATTCCATTGTTCTTCAATACGAGCCCCTTTTTCAGTTGCATCCCATTGTTGATAAATCTCATTAGGAATTTCAAAAGCAGGATAAGGCCAATCTAACTTTACACGGGCCGCAGCCACCTCAGCTTCCCCTAATGCTGCTCCATGCACTTTTGCAGTACCCGATACCGTAGGCGCGCCATATCCAATCACCGTTTTACAACACAGCAAACTCGGTTTATCATGGGTATTTCTAGCGGTTATAATGGCCTGCTTTATAGCTTGAGGATCATGACCATCAATATCAGCAATCACATGCCAACCGTACGCTTTAAAACGCTCTGGGGTATTATCTGCAAACCAGCCGACTACCTTTCCATCAATAGAAATGCCATTATCATCCCAAAAAGCAATTAATTTTCCTAACCCTAAAGTACCGGCTAAAGAGCCCACTTCATGAGACAGTCCTTCCATCAAACATCCATCTCCTAAAAAGACATAGGTAAAATGATCAACGAGTTTGGTATTTTTATTAAAATGATTTGCTAATAATTTTTCTGCCAACGCCATCCCTACTGCGTTTGCTAACCCTTGCGCTAAAGGGCCGGTGGTGGTTTCAATCCCGGGCGTGAAGCCTAATTCTGGATGTCCAGGGGTTTTGGATCCCCATTGACGAAATTGTTTAATATCCTCAATAGAGAGATCATAGCCTGTTAAATGCAACAGGCTATAGTGCAACATCGCACCGTGCCCATTGGATAAAACAAAGCGATCCCGATTAACCCAATGAGGGTTTTTAGGATTATGATTTAAAAAATCATTCCATAACACTTCCGCAATATCCGCCATTCCCATGGGCATACCAGGATGTCCGGAATTGGCTTTTTGAACCGCATCCATGCTCAAAGCACGAATAGCGTTGGCTAAAATAAAACGAGAAGAAGATGGGGGGTATACTTGATCAACCATATTCTGTCCTAAAAATAAATATAAAGATTATTTTATCATAGTTACATCATAATAATATACAGAAGATAAAGCCCCCATTATTATAATATAACTCATTGATTTTTATTTTAATTATTATTTGTCAACTATTTCTAGAAAACTTACCAAAATATGTGTTATCCTTTTAACTATATAGATCTAAAAATACATTAGGAGCACTATGATGGCATTAGGTGATCGTTATTTTCCATATACTAAAAGTGTCTACAATAATTTTGTAGTGTATCCACCCCTGCTCCCCAGCAGCTCTGGATCATTGGATCCAAGTGAGACCTATTTAGATGAGTCTTCCTCGAGCAATCCAAATCGGGGCTTACCTTTTGCTTTAGCAGTCATAGCCAAAGCTAGTATAAAACCCTTCGCCCTAGCGGGTGCCCTATTAGGCGATTTAGTAGCTGATATCATTAGAATACCTGTTGATTTAGGCAGAGGAATCACCAATCCCTCTCAAGAAGCATCCATGTCAGATTCAACTACAAATAAACTTAATAGTACAAATACTCAAGCTCTGCCCTCTTTTTTTGGAGACTATGTTCCCCCAAAAAACTTACGCGTAGATCCTCAAGAAGCACGAGTGCTTGTAGGGAATAGCACAACAGAGGAACAAGCGAGCACATCAAAAAGCAGAATAAGGAGTCAATTGTAAATTTCTACAGCTATCTAAATTAGAAAAACATAAAAAATATAATTTATACACTATACTTAAATTGCTTAAGATATAGATTATCTTAATAATTAATCAGTTTTTAATATTATTAATATTATAAAGGGGATAACATCATGTACGCCGATAAATCAAAATGCTGGGTTAAATGTAAATTAAGTGTGTGTGGTTTTAGCATCGCAACTGCTTTAACTTCAGGATTAGGGGTGTTTATTTTAGGGCTAATGGCAACTTATTTAAACATAGGGGTGCCTTATGTTACTTTATTAGGATCGGTTTATAGTGGATACGCTGCAACCTATGCTGGTAGCTTAATCGGCGGTGCTTGGGCATTTGCTGTTGGTTTAATGTGTGGTTTCTTTTTCAGTTTTTTTTACAATTTAACGATTAGAATGTGTTGCTGTGGCAAATGTAAATGTTGTGGTAAAGACGCAGCAATGTGTACTACCCAACCACCGGCAGAAACCCATATATTTACTAAAGAAGAACCTAGATTATAAGGTTTCTCTTTAATACTCTATTTATGATAAAATTATGTTAAAAACCGCGCCTCATTTTATGGGGCGCAGCATTCAAGCTGAGCAACTTACGGTAGTTAACATAATAATGAAAATCCTGCTTGCCTCCAATAATCAAGCAAAAATTAGCGAAATCAAGGCACTACTTGATAGCCTCCCTATTGAAATTATCCCTCAAAATACATTAAATATCATCCCCGCTGAAGAAACAGGCTTAACGTTCATTGAAAATGCGCTGCTTAAAGCACGCCAAGGTTCAAAATATAGCCAACTCCCCTGTTTTGGGGAAGATTCTGGCTTGTGCGTAGATATATTACAAGGCGCACCAGGAATCTATTCTGCGCGCTATGCCGGCATAGATGTTCCAGCATATGCCCATACCCAAAAGCTATTAAAGGCGCTAGAATTCTTCGAGTCTAAAGATAGACAGGCACATTATTCTTGCACTATTGTATTAGTACAACATGAAAATGATCCCGAACCTTTTATTTGCCAAGCACAATGGCATGGAGAAATTCTGACGCAACCACGAGGCACACAAGGCTTTGGATATGACCCTATTTTTTTGATTCCAACCCTCCATTGCAGCGCTGCTGAACTCAGCTTAGAACAAAAAAATACAGTCTCGCATCGTGCCCAAGCACTTGCTCTTTTAATCGAGCATTTAAAAAAGATGTATTTAAAATGAATTCTATCCCTGTTAGTTTATATATTCATATTCCTTGGTGTGTTAAAAAATGCCCTTATTGTGATTTTAACAGTCATACACAAAATGGTGAACTCCCTGAAAAAGATTATATAAGTGCACTGTTAGATGATTTTGCAATCAGCATTCAAAATGTAGATCCAAAACGCTCTTTAACCAGCATTTTTATAGGCGGTGGCACGCCCAGTCTTTTTTCTCCGAAGGCCTATGCGCAATTATTTGCAGGTTTGCAAACCTTATTACCGTTTGATCCTAATATTGAAATCACTTTAGAAGCCAATCCTGAATCTGTTAAGCTGGCTCGTTTTATTGAATATAAAAAAATAGGGATTAATCGTATTTCTGTAGGCATCCAAAGTTTTAATGACATGATGCTGCAACGGCTTGGGCGAGCACATGATACTGTACAAGCCAGCAAAGCTATTGACTCCGTTTTACAAGCGGGCTTTGAAAATTTCAATTTAGATTTAATGTTCGGTCTTCCTTCACAAACGCTAAAAGAAGCATTAGCCGATTTAGAATATGCTCTAAAATTTCCGGCTACCCATTTATCTTGGTATCAATTAACTTTAGAGCCTAATACGCCTTTTTACCAACATCCCCCCAAATTACCAAATGATGATCTATTATGGCACATGCAAAATGAAGGCCAAAACTTATTGTCAAAAAATGGGTTTGTGCAATATGAAGTCTCTGCGTATACTCGGGGGCAAGCTTGTCAACATAATTTAAATTATTGGACATTTGGAGATTACTTAGGAATAGGCTGTGGGGCACATGGTAAAATAAATAATACCCGCACCGTTAAAATGCGCCATCCTAAAGCGTATTTACAAGCGCATCAAAACCATCTTGATTTGAATGCTAAAACTGAAAAAATTAATCCAAAAGAACTCCCTTTTGAATTTATGCTAAATGCATTACGATTAACTAAAGGGTTTTCTACTCCTGTATTTACTCAAAGAACGGGATTACCCCTTGAAGTCATTCATGCACCTTTACAAAAAGCAAAAGATCTAGGATTGCTAGATATCGATATTACAAAAAATACAATATGCCCCACGATACAGGGGTCTCGCTTTTTAAATGATTTAATCACCCTTTTTTTATAAGGAAATAAAATATGCGATCTCTAAAATCTACCTTCTTAATAGGGTCATTACTATTCGTAATCATTTTATTTTTTTTAAGCGGCACGCTTTTAGATCAAGAAGCACAACGCGTTGTGAATCAACTATACCCTAGAAATAAAGAAGGGTTTCTTGAAAAAATGCATCCTATCACCAAAGTGCAACATTATAATAAAGCCGTTATTTTAATACATGGCTTTCAAAGCTCCCCAAGGGCATGGGCAGATTTAATACAGAACATAAGCCGCTCTCTTCCAGCTGATATCTATGCACCTCTTTTACCCTTTCATGGAAAAAACCTAGAAACACTCTCAAAATTAGATACTAATATTTTAGAAGAATACATAAAAAACACTATTAATGCACTCTCAAAAAAATATCAATCGCTGACTGTGGTGGGGTTTTCTTTAAGTGGAGCACTATTAGCGAATCTAGCACAACAAAATACTTTACCAAAAAATGTTCACCTTATTTTATATAACCCTGCTATTTTTCTCAAAATGAATACCCCTGCTCGTAGACTACAAATGGATGTCTATTCAGTATGGCGACATTATTGCAATTATACGTATTTAGGATGTGAAATACCTAATTATACAAGTGGCGATGCTATTGCAAAGCATATGATTGATAATCAACCCTCCTTACTGTATAATGTCATTCCCGCAGCTTTACAAGTATATAAATTAGATTTAAAAACAAGAAATAGTTTACATAAAATATTAGCGCCTTTTCATCTAATTATTTCCAAAGATGATAATTATTCCGATTATACAAAACAAATGCAGGCCTGTCAGACAAATCCAGCTTGCCATTTACATAGTTTTAACTCTGGAAAACATCTTATACATGCAGGAGAAAACAAACAAGCTTTTGAAAGCTTGTTAATCCAGTTAGTCAATAATCATTAACCAACGCTTTGCAATTGGGTGTATTCTTGGATACTGTCAAACAATTCTGGTAATTCAGGGGTATGCTCTTTAGTCATTTTAGCATAGTGTGTAATGAGTTCTTTATCTCTTACTAAATCAAGAATTTTAAAATTTTTTCCCCCGCTTTGTTTAGCGCCTATTATCTCTCCACACCCTCTCAATTCTAAGTCTTTTTCTGCTATAAAAAACCCATCTTGTGATGATCTTAACACTTCTAAACGTGCCTTTGCTTTTTCTTGCAAAGGTAATTTATACAATAAAATACAAAAACTTTGCAATACTCCTCGACCTACTCGACCTCTTAATTGATGGAGCTGTGCTAATCCTAAACGTTCTGGATTTTCAATAACCATTAACGTAGCATTAGGCACATCTACCCCTACTTCAATGACCGTGGTAGCTACTAATACTTGAAGCTCGCCGGCTTTAAAAGCTTTCATAGTGAGTTCTTTTTCTTGCATAGACATTCGGCCATGAATTAAGCCAATACGCGCATTACTGCATTCTAATTGTAATAAGCTAAAACTCTGCGTCGCGGCTTGAGAATCTTGTGATTCGTCAATCACTGTACACACCCAATACACTTGCTGCCCTGCTTGAAATAATGCACGCATTTTTTGAATAATTTCTGATCTACGAGGCTCTGACATCACAATAGTTTTAATTGCTTTTCGCCCCACTGGAAGCTCATTGATAACAGAGATATCTAAATTTGCATACTGAGTCATCGCTAAGGTTCGGGGAATAGGCGTTGCCGTCATAATTAATTGATGCACCTGTTGGCTATCTGTATTTTTAGACATTAAGGCAAAACGCTGATGCACACCAAATCGATGTTGTTCATCGATAATAATAAACGCTAAATTATTAAATTGTACTGCTTTTTGAAACAAAGCATGCGTTCCTATTGCGATAAGTGGTTTATTTTCTAATAACCGCCCTAAAGCTTGCTTTTTCTCTTTTGCCGACATACTACCGCAAAGCCAGATACTTTCAAATCCAAAAGGATTAAGCCATTGGCTAAAATTTTGAAACAATTGCAAGGCCAGTAGTTCTGTAGGTGCCATTAAAGCAACTTGCTTACCATCACTCAAAGCAATTAATGCTGAAAGTGCTGCAACCATTGTTTTTCCTGAGCCCACATCTCCTTGTACCAAACGCATCATCACTTTATCACTTGAAAAGTCCTGCATGATTTCTTGAATGACACGGTGTTGTGCTGTTGTTAAACTAAAGGGACAATTTTTAAAAAATGTAGCGATATTCGCTTGAGTTGTAGAGGTCAATTCAATTTTTACAGCACAATCGACTTGACTTTCTGATTTTAATTTTCTTAAATTACATAATTGATTGGATAATTCTTGTACTATCAAATACTGACAAACAGAATGTTGCCGAGTTACAATAGAATCACTGTGCGTATTGGCCGCAGGGTGATGCATGAATAATAAAGCAGATGCCGTTTTTGTATGACCGTACTTTTTTACAAAGCATTCTAAAACTTGTCGTATAATTTTTCTAAGAATCGATTGATGTAGCCCTTGAGTTACTGAATAAACAGGCGTTAAATACTGCTCTAACGCAGGAGCATCCTCTATAATACATTGAACATCGGGATGCATCATACTACAATGATTGCGCTCAAATCGGACACTACCATAACACCGTAATACACTATTTATTTTAAAATCTTTACGTTGAACAGGATGAAGATGGAAGAAAATTAATCGAACAACAGAACTATCATCAGAGGGATCTTTTAACTCAATCAATACATTTTTTTTGACATTATAAATTTTACTTATAATACCTTCAATCACACAAAACTCGCCGTCTCTTAGCTCTGTGATTGGGGTTATCTTGGTTTTGTCTTCGTATCGAATAGGAAAATAAAAAAGTATATCTTTAAAAGTATATAAATCACATTTAGCCAATTTAGCTAATATTTTAGAACCCACCCCTTTAACAACTGATAGTGATTGATTGTAATCAAAATCAAGCAACACTTTTACCCCGAACAATTTTGATTACCACATTTAACAAACGAAAACGTTGGATCATTTTAGTTAAATGTGCCCTATCTTTTACCAGAACAATAAACTTAACAATATTATGCTTTCCATCTCGCTCATCTACGGCTACATTTACAATATTAGCATTAGCCTCTGAAAATGTATTTGCTAATGTTGCTAATACTCCTTTATCATTAATCACTTCTACCTCAATAGGAACCTGAAACTCGCCTTGAATATTTTCTGCCCACTGAACGTTAATACAATGAAGGGGATATTTTCGAAATTGGGATACTTTCACACACTGCTCAGTATGAACGGTAACCCCTTGCCCCTCTATCAGATGACCCACGATTAAATCACCCGGAATAGGATAACAACATTTTGCATAGGTAACAATCAGACCTTCTGTACCTTTAATATCAAAAGAACGGTGGGTTTGAGTATGGTCTAACGCTTCAGAGTGTTGAGTATTTAAAATAACTTGTGCTACTAAGGGGGCTAAGCGCTTTCCTAAACCGATTTCTTCATACAGCAAATCTAATGTATCAATTTTAAGCACTGCTAGAATTTGCTGCATTTTTTCAAAAGATAATTGTTCTAAAAACCCCTCTGTTTGACCATAAGATGTCAAGACGGTATTAATTAAACGTTGGCCTAAATTACGAGACTCTGAACGTTGTTGTATTTTTAACCAATGACGAATATTACTACGCGTTTTACCTGTTAAGGCAAAACTTAACCAAGCGGGGTTGGGTTTTGCTAAAGGGGAAGTGATAATTTCAACAATCTGACCACTTTCTAAACGCGTACTTAAAGGAGACAGCTTGCGGTTAATTTTACATGCAATACAATGATTTCCAATGTCTGTATGCACTAAATAAGCAAAATCTACGGGTGTAGCGCCTTGTGGCAACGATAAAATATTTCCGGTAGGCGTAAAAACATATACCGCTTCTGGATATAAATCAATTTTAATTGTTTTAATAAACTCTAAAGAATCACCTGTATTTTCTTGAATGTCTAGTAACCCTTGAAGCCACTCTCCTGTACGTAAATGTGCAACGGGATCAGTTTTTATCTCTTCTTCTTTATTTTTATAACGCCAATGCGCTGCGATCCCATTTTCTGCTATATCTTCCATTCCTTTTGTGCGGATCTGAACTTCGATAGGAACCCCATAAGGGCCATGCAAACTGGTATGCAACGATTGATATCCATTTGCTTTAGGGATTGCAATATAATCTTTAAATCGGCCCGATACAGGTCTATAAAGATTATGAATCAAACCCAATACTCGATAACACTCTCCAATATCCTCTACAATAATTCTAAAACCATACACATCTAAAATATCAGATAAAGACAGACGTTTGGTGCGCATTTTTTTATATAAACTATAAAGATATTTTTCTCGCCCCCGTACGGTGCAATGTTCAATACCTGCTTGCGTTAAAGCGTCTGTAATCTTGTTTTCAACCGTTGAGACTAAAGCCTTGCGATTGCCTCTAGATTTTCGAACCCATTCTTTTATCACCTTATGCCGTAGGGGATATAAATTCATAAAGCCTAGTTCTTCAAATTCGACTTTAAAAGTATTCATACCTAAACGATGCGCAATGGGCGCATAAATTTCTAAAGTTTCTAATGCAATACGACGACGTTTAGGAGGGGGCAGTACTATCAAGGTTCGCATATTATGCAATCTATCGGCTAGTTTAATAATAATGACTCGAATATCTTGCGTCATAGCGAGCATCATTTTGCGAAAGTTTTCAGCTTGTGCTTCTTCTTTAGAATCAAAATGAATATTTGTTAATTTACTCACCCCATCCACTAGATCAGCAATTTTTTCGCCAAACTTTTCTTTAATTTGATTTTTATCTAATGATGTATCCTCAATGGTGTCATGCAGCAATGCTGCCATGATACTTTGATAATCAAGATGCATGGAGGCCAGAATTCTGGCAACTTCGATAGGATGGGTAATATAAGGCTCACCACTCAACCGCGTTTGGTGCTGATGTGCCTGGGCTGCGACTAAATAAGCTTGAGTGATCTGTTCAACCTGATCTTGCGTAAGATAGCTCTCCAACGTTTCGCGAAGATCAGTGTATTGAAACATATATCCACCTTAGAACACATCTATAGTATTTAAATCTTAACCTAACCGAATATCATTCGGCTGCAGACAAATCTTGGACTTCTAATTTACCCGATGCAATTTCCTTTAACGCTACTACAGTAGCTTTATGTCTACCCCACGGTACAACAGGATCAACTCCATCTAATAATCGACGAGCTCGTTCGCTAGCTTCTAAAACCAACTCAAATCGATTTTCTACATTATTTAAACAATCTTCTACTGTTATTCGAGCCATAGCGTGTAACCTCTCTTATTTTATTTGATTCTATTCTTTAAGGTATCGAGTTACCTACAGTTTATCATTATTCATGAATTAATTCACTAATCGCATCACAATAGCGCTCCCGCTGAAAAATCATTTTTTTACGTTCTGCGCACACTATTGCATATAAATCCTTGAAGGCATTTTCAACCTCATCATTAATAATAATATAATCATATTCGCTATAATGCACCATTTCTGAAGTGGCTTCTTGCATTCTTTGTGCAATGACACAAGGATCATCTTGATTACGCGTCTTTAATCTATCTAATAAAATTGCTTTAGAAGGGGGCAAGACAAAGATACTCACACAAGAAAAAATTTCTCGCACACGCCGCGCACCTTGCCAATCAATTTCAAGAATCACATCAACCCCTAAAGAAAGCGTTTCATCGAGCCACGCTTTTGAGGTTCCATACCAATGTCCAAAAACTTGCGCTGTTTCTACAAAACATCCCTGCATTTTTAGCATATTAAACTCAGAAAGGGTCACGAAGTAATAATCTTGCGCTTCTTGCTCCCCTATTCTAGGGTTGCGTGTTGTATGAGAAATAGAAACTTTAACATGCCCATCTTGAGCAACTAATCGACGCACTAAAGTCGTTTTTCCAGCCCCCGAAGGTGCTGAGATAATATATAAAATACCTCGAACTGTCATGCTCTCACTCCATCTATTTAACTTTCTTATTTATTTGTCATCACTATTTCTATACTAAGCCGTATGATATACTCTTTTTTATATTATTTATATTTTTTTACATACTCGAGGTACCCTCTCCTATGTCGTTTATGCGTCCTTCTCAACGAACCCCTGATACTCTGCGCGAAATTGAAATAACAACAGATTATCTAATACATCCTGAAGGTTCGGTCTTAATTAGATATGGCAATACAAAAGTTATTTGCACGGCTTCTTTTTCAAAAGGTGTGCCTTACTTTTTAAAAGGCAAAGGACAAGGATGGCTGAGTGCAGAATATGGCATGTTACCTCGTTCAACCCATGAACGTATGAATCGAGAAGCAACCCAAGGTAAACAAAGTGGTCGTACTTTGGAAATACAACGCCTCATTGGACGCTCCCTAAGAAGTTGTATTGATCTCAAAGCGCTAGGTGAAAATACCATTTATATTGATTGTGATGTGATTCAAGCCGATGGCGGAACACGCACAGCAAGCATTACGGGAGCCTGCGTTGCAATGGTCGAGGCGCTGCGTAAACTGCAACGTGATAAACGCATTACTCGAGATCCTTTAAAACATCTTATTGCCTCTGTTTCTGTTGGGATTTATAAAGGGGTACCTGTTTTAGACTTAGATTATATAGAAGATTCTAACGCCGATACCGATATGAATTTAGTGGGGACGGATTCAGGTGCCTTCATTGAAATTCAAGGCACGGCTGAAAATAAATCTTTTACGAGTTTAGAACTCAATAATATGCTAGAAATAGGTCAAAAAGGAATCGAAATATTAATTCAAAAACAAAAAGATAGCCTTCAAATGTCATAATCAATAATTAAAGGCGCATGATCAGAAAATTTTTGCGCCTTATATATTTCAACGCGTTGAATTTTGTCTTTTAAATCAGGGGTTACAATGTGATAATCAATGCGCCACCCTACATTATTTTCAAATGCACGGGATCGATTAGACCACCAGGTATATTGATCAGATTCTTGATTTAACACTCTAAAAGCATCTACAAAAGATGCCGGTCCAAATACAACATCTAACCAAGCACGTTCTTGAGGTAAAAAACCTGATGTATTTTGATTCGATCTCCAATTTTTAATATCTGCTTTAGTATGAGCAATATTGACATCACCACAAATAATAAGACTTTTTTTAGACGTTTTTGCAAGCTTTTCAAAATGCGGTAATATTTTCTCTAAAAAATCATATTTAATGACTTGCCGTCCCTCTCCACTGGTACCTGAGGGAAAATAAATAGAAACAATAATCACCTTTTCAAATTCAAAATGCAGATACCGCCCCTCATTATCAACCGTATCAAAACCTAAAGAGGATACGATCTCAAGGGGTTTTTTTAAGGCATATAAACTTACCCCGCTATAGCCCTTTTTTTGCGCTTCATTATGTCGATAAAAATATTGTGAAGGATGATATACAGGGTCAGTAAGTTGACTTTCACTTGCTCTGACTTCTTGTAGACAGACAACATCTGCATTTACACTGGCAAGCCACTCAAAAAATCCTTTTTTAGCTGCAGATCGAATCCCATTTACATTGGCGGTTATTACTCTAAAAGTCATACTATTTCCTAATTTTTACTGGTAGGCTGGAGTTGTGCTAAGCTGAATTATATCACTTTACAAAAATAATTGAGATTGAAATATGAAGCTTAAATTAGCTATTTTTCTAAGTTTACTCGCATCGCTCTCTTTTTCTAGTTTTGCTATCAAAAAACATGAAAATAAAGTGATGTATAAATATATAGATGCCCAAGGCGCCAGCGTGATTAGCAACACCCTTCCCCCCGAAGCGGCTAATAAAGGATATACAATTTTAAATGCCCAAGGGTATGAACAAGAAAAAGTAGACCCTAAGTTAAATAATGAAACCCTTCAAAAAATAGTAGAACAAAAAAAAATAGAAGCCACGCGCGCTTTAGAAGCAGAAAAGCACACTCAAGAAACTCAAGCGTTGCTTAAAATGTTTAACAGCGTAGAGGATATTAAACAATCTAAACAAGAACAAACTAATTCTATTGAAGTCTTAGAGAAAATCACATTAGAAACCATCAAACATATTGAAGAACAACTGGCACAAGCTCAACAATTAGCGCTTACTTATCAAGCAAAAAAACAGCTTATTCCGTCTAGCTTGAGCAAGACTATTGCAAAACATCAACAACTCATCACTAAAAACACGCTATTTTTAAAACAAAAACAAGCAGAAAAAAAACGACTTCAAGATCAATACGATCTCATGATTCAAAATTTTATAACTATCAAAGCACATCCTCAACTGACCTCTGGAGCCATAATCAATGAAAAAATTTAATATCTGTTTAGCGGTTATCGTCGTACTGTGTACTGGTTTATTTATGGTCCCTGCATGGTCAGATATGTACGATGCACCCCCGACACCTGTAAATCCTTCTAGTGAAATAAAAGCCTGCTATAATGCTTTAACAACCTGTATGGATGAGTGTGACAGAATGTATCCAGCACCCTACCCATCCCAACCCAATGCATTTTTTGAAGGATGCGTTAAAAATTGCAATAAAGTAGCTAATTTATGTATTGCAGAAGTAAATCGCTAAACTTCATCTAACCTCTGGTATTGATACACGCAAAATCATCATCCTCATCTTATTTAAGATGGCTTTGCGTAACCTCTTAAAAAATATAAAAAAACATCTAAAAAACCCTGCTATGCTCTTGAAATATATTTAAATTTGACTATTTATTTTGCTTATAGTACACTACCTAACATTAATTAATAAATTAACTTAAATAGCTGTACTTATGCCTATATTAAATATATATATCGATGGATCCATAAGCGGTGGCATGGCCCAAACACTCCAACACAACACCCTTCAAGAAACAAATCATTCTTCAATCTATATAAAAGGATGTTGTGATGATACAGCCTTTTGGGTGTTTGCTGGGAATTTAGAAAAACAAGTCCGTGACGTAGTTCAAAACTACATTCATCCAAAAATAAGCGAATTCAGTCTAAATGAGCAAAAGCTCAGGCTGAATGTCTATGGCTACAGTCGTGGAGGTATTGGTGCGTTTTTAGTATGCCAAGAATTAAAAGATATTGACCCTAAATATTTTGAAATTAATGTCATTACTGTTGATCCTGTAAGTGGTAATTTAAAAATGACTAGCTATTTGGATCAATTTTTTAATGTACACTATACCTTATCTAATCGTGCCTCGGACTTAAGCGCTTGTAAAAGTCTCAAAAATGTAACTACTTTGCTTGCCAATCAATCTTTTTTACCCGCTTTTGCTGCTAGCCTTCCTAAGCTTCCCAAAAAATGTAAATCTGTAGTAGATGTGATTCCAGGAGGACATCAAGGTATAGAAGAATTTGTGAAAATGCCGGTAATGGATTTTTTAAGGACGCATGGAACCCAGTTTCGTACTTTGGAACAGCGGGCCCTATTAAATAAAAAAAGAAGAAAAGAATACGAAAAAAAAGTGAAATCAGCAACGACGGATGTACGAAGTATGCATCATGGTCATACTATTTATACTCGCCCTCACCCAAAACGTGTCTATTTCAATAAAGACCACCAAAAATTAGCAGGCGTGCCTATCAATTCAAAAACGCGTATCTGTACTATAAAGCACTCTAAACCTAATCTTCTATTATATATACTCAAAAGCCCTTATTATATTTATATCAATTTAAAAATAGCATTCAAAAATATCTATAATATTTTTTTTGCCACTGTAGATACACACTCCTGTGATAAACAATCAAAAACCTTCACTATTGATAGAATTAAACGTAAACTCACCAAAAATAATCGTCGACAAGTGAAAGTCGCTTCTTTTAATAAGAAAACACTTGAGGTTAAAAATCAAAATCACGTTTATTATATTTCCAAAAGTAAAAAAAATGACAAGGTACTTTACTATAGTGCTCCTTTTTCTGCGAGAAACGAGATGAGCGATGAAGTGCTTCGTTTGGCCTGCGCAGATGCTATTTTATTATCAAAAGGAAATACTGTTTTTGATTTAAGTCGAACGCCCAAAAACATCAAAAAACGCGTAAAAATTGCCTTAAAAGAAGCAGGAGCACCCTTGAGGAAATCTAAAAAGCGTTAATTAAGCTTCTTGGCTATCCAAAACCCCTGTATGGCCAAAACCACCAATACCTCTTATAGAAGCTTCAAACTCTTCAACCACTTCAAAAACGGGTCGCACAACAGGAACAAACATCAGCTGCGCAATGCGCATTCCTAATTCTATAGTAAAACTTTCATGAGAACGATTCCAACACGATACCATAAGCTGTCCTTGATAATCAGAATCAATCAAACCAACTAAATTTCCTAAAACAATTCCATTTTTATGCCCTAAGCCTGAACGGGGTAAAATGATGGCTGCTAAATTTACATCCCCAATATGTATTGCCATACCCGTTGGAATAAGCACCGTTACCCCTGGCTCAATACAGCGCGTGGTATCAGAGTCCAACATGGCACGTAAATCAATGCCTGCAGAGCCTTTTGTTGCAAAATCAGGTAACGGAAATGCTGCGCTCCCTAAACGTTTATCTAAAATCTTCAATTGTATTTTCTGGTTTGTTTGATTACTCATTTATTGGTTCTTCCTATAAATATAAGTTGATTAATTTACTCTTAATTGCTCTTAAAAAGCGACATTAAGCAAAATAAAAAAATAATTCTTGATTAATAATCTAAAATTTGATATAAAATCATACTCTATCTTAAATTATTTTTCTATTTATTTTTACTTAAATTAAAATACTGAGGCTAAAAAATGGCTCGACAATGTATGATCACTGGCAAAAAAACAACTGTCGGTAATAACGTTTCGCATTCTAACAGAAAAGTACGACGCACCTTTATTCCAAACTTGCAATGGAAGAAAGTCTGGGTTCCTTCTGAGAATGCTTCTGAAGGTTCTAAAGGCCATTTCGTCAGATTACGGATCTGTGGTAAAGGTTTGAAAACAATTGATAAACACGGTATTGAAGCAGTTTTAACTAAACTTCGTGCCAACGGTACTATTTAGGAGATTTGTAATGGCTGCGGATTCAATTAAAGTTATTTTACGTTCAAGTGCTTCTCGTCATTTTTATACAACAACGAAGAATAAGCGTAATAAAGAAAAATTATTGTTTAAAAAGTTTGATCCTACTCAAGGTGTGAGAAAACATGTTGAGTACAAAGAAGAGAAAATGAAATAATTTCTCTTCTTTGTTTCTTTTAAAAGGGCTAGTGTAAAAACTGCCCTTTTTACTATCTAGACTTCAAGAGATTTCAAAGAATAGCTTTTTAAATAATTAGAAAATTCATTCAGAGATTTGATACGCATCGCCTCTGCTTCTTGACACCAATTGTGAAGCGCCTCTATAAGCTCTTTTTGATTTGCAGTCGTTTTATCCCAAATCCCGTATAACTTTTCACGTAATTGAACCAATTGGTATAGTCTTGGATTCTTCTCTAGAACTGCCATCAATTTATCTTGCTCCTGGCCTTTGACTAAAACAGGATTGCTTATTAAAGTCCCTTTAATAGTACTTAGGTTCGTTGAGTTCTGACTCTCTATGAGACTTTTATAGATAGGTAGTATCACATCCTGTGTATAACGCGTCATCACCTGAAAACGATTACTAATCAAATCCGATATGGTATTTACATCAATCACCATTTTACCTGGGATTAATGCTACTTTTGGCGCTACCCGTTTAACAGTAGCTAAGCCTAGTACCTTAAATAAACTGATATACCCCCATGCCAAATCAAATTCCCAAGGTTTAATGGAAAACTTTGCTGAAGTGGGATACGTGTGATGATTATTATGGAGCTCTTCACCGCCTAATAAAAATCCTATAGGGACAATATTTCTTGCGGCATCTGGACATTCAAAATTTCTATAGCCCCAATAATGACCAATGCCATTAATGACTCCCGCAGCGCCTAAAGGAGACCACGCCATTTGAATTGCGCTTAGGGCGATGCCTGGAACACCAAAGAAGAAAAGTTCTATTGCAAATAACAGGTATATCCCAATAGCAGAATGCTTAGTATATACATTATTTTCTACCCAATCATCTGGTGTGCCTTTGCCATAACGCTCCAGCGTTTCCTGATTTTTAGCTTCGCGTCTATAAAGTTCGGCACCCTTCCAAAAAACAGTCTTCAGGCCTAAAACCTGCGGACTATGAGGATCTTCTAGGGTTTCACATTTAGCATGATGCTTTCTATGAATAGCAGCCCATGCTTTGGTAATAATTCCTGTTCTTTGCCAAAGCCAAAATCTAAAAAAATGGGTAATAATAGGATGCACATCTAAGGCACGATGGGCCTGCATACGATGTAAAAAAATGGTTATCGCCATATTAGTAATATGTAAGCACACTAAAAGATATACCACATTGCCCCACCAAGGCATCTGCAGCACCCCTAATAAACCATAAAATATAGAAGGCATTAGACAATCTCCATGTTTTAATTAATTAAACTGATTCTACCTTAATTTTGGCATAAGATCCACATATAAAAGTTAATTCAGTAACTTTTATGAAATCTGCAATAAACGATATTTAATAAGTAAAGCTTCAGGAGTTTCTTCATGTTCTGGATCTTTAGGGATACAATCAGCAGGACACACTGCCTGGCACTGGGGCCTGTCATAATGTCCTACACATTCTGTACATAAATTAGGATCGATTTGATAATATTCTTCGCCCTGCGAGATAGCTTGATTAGGACATTTGGGTTCACACACATCACAATTAATGCATTCGTCTGTAATTTTTAAGGCCATTGTCATACTTTTTTATATTTTATATTTTAATTGTAAAGCTTCTCGCACCATAGGATGCACAAAAGAGGATACATCCCCTCCTAAAGAAGCAATTTCATTTACTAATGAAGAAGAAATAAATGAATATTGCTCAGAAGGTGTTAAAAACACCGTTTCAATCTCCGGTGCTAAATGCCGATTCATATTGGCTAATTGAAACTCATATTCAAAATCAGAAACGGCTCTCAAACCCCGAATTAAAGCACTGGCTTTGCGTTGCTTCGCAAAATCTGCTAATAAAATCTCAAATCCACATACTTCTACATTAGGAAGATAATATAGGATACTAGAAGCAATGTGTACACGCTGCGCTAATTCAAACGCCGGTGCTTTACGAGGATTAGCTGCAATAGCAACAATCACTTTTGAAAATAAATTTGCCGTTCTTTTGATTAAATCTTCATGTCCGTTGGTAATGAGATCAAAAGTCCCTGGAAATATAACAGTATGATGTTTTTGCATAGATTTTATATAAATATATCAAAATATAGTTTGAAGACAAACTCTTAGACTGGTTATGTCAAAAAAATATTATATCATACGAATATTTAAAACCCTTCAAGTAGGAGGCGTTATAAATAATATTGCGGACTCAATTCAATCACAGCTTGTATCAGCGCTTCTACTCTGCCGGGATCTAAATTAGGTAATAAACCATGGCCTAAATTAAAGATATGCCCTGAGTGTGCATCTGGGCGGCCAAAAGAAGCGAGCGTTGCTGCAACCTCTTCTCTAATTTTATCTTTATTAGCAAATAAAATTGCTGGATCGCAATTACCTTGTAGAACCACTTTAGAGCCTACTCGCGCACGCGCTAGCCCAAGTGGAATAGTCCAATCCAATCCAAGCGCATCACACCCTGTTAACGCCATAGATTCTAACCATTGATTACCATTTTTAGTAAATAATATCACAGGAACTTGTGTAGTGGGATCTTCTTTTATGCTAGTCACTATTTTTTGCATATACTCTAATGAAAATGCTTGATAGCAAGGAGTAGATAACACCCCTCCCCAACTATCAAAAATCATTACGGTTTGTGCACCTGCTAAAATTTGGGATTTAAGATACGCTATACTCGCTTGTGTTAATTTTTCTAATAATAAATGAAGCTGCTCGGGAGCTTCGTACATCATTTTTTTAATAATACTAAAGGTTTTAGAAGCACTGCCCTCTACCATATACGTTGCCACCGTCCAAGGGCTACCACAAAAACCAATCAACGGGATTTTAGAATCTAAAGCATTAACGGTCAGTTTTATTGCCTGCGCAACATAGCCTAAAGAAGCTTCTCGCGCATCCAAATCCATAGTTGGTATTCTTAAATTATGAATATCTTCTAAAGTCCGAACTGGTTTTGCAAATTTGGGACCTTCCCCTTCTACAAAATAAAGCTCACACCCCATTGCATCGGGTATCGTTAAAATATCAGAAAAAATGATAGCTGCATCTAAAGGATATCGCTGTAAAGGTTGTAAAGTGACTTCCATAGCCAAGTCTGGTGTCTTACATAACTTTAAAAACGATCCCGCTTTTTGACGAGTTGCGCGATATTCTGGCAAATAACGCCCAGCTTGTCGCATTAACCAGATAGGGGTACGATCAACAGATTGTTTATTTAAAACCTTAAGAAAACGATTTGAAGGGATAATATTCATAGATTGCAGTTTACACGAAGCATTTTAAATAATAAAGCGTAAAAAACAATAAAAATATGTCGATTGACTAGTCAAGAAAACGCGCATAAAGTAAAACTTCTGAGCTCAAGCTAAACTGACGCTTAATTTGAGCTCACAAAAGTTCTTAATCATCCATGACTCAAATCAAAGAAAATAACCAATTGAGCTAGGAGTAGGCTGACGTTCATCCGGACGAGACTTCAGTACAGTAGGCTCATTTTTACCAGATCCCCCACCACAGTCACATCCACTACATTTACCACCACTAATTTTATTTAATACATCCGCTGATAATTCAAAAAACGTTTTTTTCATAATAAATATTTCCATGTTTAATTGTAAATCTACAAAATGCGCGCTTTCATTACACGCATAATTAGTATTCCATTAATTTAAATTAATTACAATTATTTTTTTAATGACCTATAAATAATAAAACTAAGAATACAAACTCTATGATAGGTAGATTTTTAGGTACCAACAAGGGTCATGCGCCAGCTAATATAGAAAGATAGCTTTGGGAGATAAGAGAAATTAATCATTTATAATGTAGATTAACTCAAAGACCCCTTAGATGACAAAAAAGCCTTCGCTCGGGCTAATAATTTATTGTGAGGCTTAAAAATAATAGCAATACCGCTCGTAAAATGTTGCGAAAGATCAGATTGTAATTTTTTATATTCTTCTGATTGTAATTGAGAACCCTCAATCCAACTCTTTTTAAGCTCTAATTTTTGATGAAGCACAACCTGATTTTTTTCATATTGAACCGTTCTAGAAATATTCACCCAGGGAGATTCAATATTACAATTTAAATTATTTCGTCCAATCGCAGAAATATTTTTAAAAACAGCCGATAATTCCATTATGCTAGGCGGACCTAAATACGTATCGGATACTGAATCTTTTTTAACTATCAAACGATTCAATGCAGTATAAAAAAGAGGAACCGCTTTTCCAGTATTGGTGGTAAGCGCAGAATTTTGTGCTTTTAATGCATAATCAAAATATAAATCATGTATAATTTTAGAGCTTACATTAGGAAGAGTAAAATGCTGCTCCACTATAGGTCCACAGCCAAAGTTCTTTTGCACCATGCTTAATAACTTAGCTTGGGTAATATGTTCACTTTCTTCTCCAGCAAAACGCTGAGCTGCAGTCCCTAAAACTTTAATCGTTCCCTTGATTTTAACATGATCCGTATTTTGCATATTCCATACCACATCCTGTACTATTCTTTGATCTTTTGCGTCTAAAGCAGGAATTCTTTCATAAGTAGAGTGCTTCCCTTTTAAAACAATTGCCCCTCTGTTGGCAATATTGGAAGAAATATAAGGTGCTATGCTTAAAGGACTAGTAGCCTCAAGCCATAGTGGCCCAGAAGGGAGTTCTACTTTAACAATGGCATGATCAGTTTGCCCATAACCAGGTAGATTAGTAGGAGAAGGAAGTGCATCTTCTCCAGAGAGAACAAGCGCTACGTGTGCATGTATCCCAATAGATTCCAAAATCGCGGCTGTGCCCATTGAAAAATCTTTGCAATCCCCAAGCTGAGTATTAGTAACTTCTTCTAAAGAACGAGGATCATACCCTTTACTTGAAGTTTTAGAATCTGATAAATAGGTTATTTTTTCTGCTAATAAAGAAGTAACTTTATTGATTTTTTCTATAAGTGTTTTTTCTTTTTGTGCTAGCTCAGCAATTTCTTTATATAATGGAGGCAAAGGTTGGTTTTTTATTTTATCATACTCTTTTGATACTATTTTACCATACTCAGCTAAATTAGGGACAGATGATACAGAAACTATGCTAAGATTTTTTGGATTAAAATGGCCTTCATCTTCATCAATCAATTCGCTGTGTATAGGTTTTATTTGTTTTATTTTAAGAAAATAAATCTTTTTATTTTTTTTAATTATTGTACTTTGTTTAATGTGAAGTGCTTTATTAGGATCATTTACAGAAATATACAAAGGTAGCTCGGATGTAATCGCTATATCATGTGATTTTTCATATTGATCTTTACCGAAAATAAAGGCAGAATAATAAAGATTTTTATAAGGAGAGATATTTTTTTCTTGGTATTTCAAATAAATATTTGCACCCTTTTTAAGATTTGGATAAGTGATAGATACTTGACGGTGATACTCTAAGTTTTTTGCCTCACTTGCAATAGGAAGATCAATAATTTGACTGGCATGTACTGGAGATACTTTATTGTTCATAATAGTTTTAGCTTCTAAAATTTTTATTTTAGAAAGCTGAGCGTTATAAGTCATGGTATAGGGATTATAACCAGAAGTAGCTTGTTCATTTAATATTTTCGTTTTTAAATCCCAAATCAGATTTTCACTGCCATCTTTTTTTACATACACTCGCTGATTTAAATATTCAACTTTAGAGTCACAATCTTGAAGTGTCGCCCAACGTGCATAGGTGGAAGTACTTATGCCAGCATTACAGCTGACAATAAAGATTATTAATAACAAGATTTTACTCATAAGCTTCTTAATCATGAATTACTCAAACCAAGGAACATATCCAATCGATTAAATCTATAAAATGCTCGCTGTCATTTCAAGCCTGAGTAGTATTCCATTAATTTAAATTTATTACAATTTTTTTGTAACTACACATAGATAATAAAGCTGAGCATATAAACTGTATATAGGTAGTTTTTTAACTAATTCCGTGCGCCCAAATTTAGCAGTAGTTCCTGAACTAATTCATAGGGAACATCTTGTATTAATTTAGATTTACCCAAATCGATTAATAAAACCCAACGGGTTGAATCTTTTTTATTTTTCTTATCCATCATCATAGCTGTCATTAACTGAGCAACACTGAGCTGTGCAGGAATTTGAACCGGTAATCCAATCAATATTAATAATTTTTTTAAACGAATAAAAATATCCGAGTCTAATTTACATACCCGCTCAGATAAGGCCACTGCAGCTAACAACCCAATACTTACTGCTTCACCATGAGATAAAATTTGAAAATCTAGTGTTGTCTCAAGCGCATGTCCTAAGGTATGACCAAAATTTAAAAATACCCGTTCGCCTTTTTCACGTTCATCTTTTGAAACAATATTCATTTTAAGATTGACACAATGACGAACCATATAGTCCATTGATTCTAATTTTTTATCTAAAATAGACATTATATTGTGCTCTATCCAAACAAAAAAATCAGCATCCAGCGCTAAACCATATTTTATTACTTCTGCTAAACCTGCAATAAATTCGCGTGGTGGTAAAGAATGTAGCAAAGCAAGATCACATATAACCGCTTTAGGTTGGTAAAAAGCACCTATTAAATTTTTACCTAAAGGATGGTTCACTGCTGTTTTACCCCCTATAGCCGCATCTACTTGCCCAAGCAAAGTCGTCGGAATTTGAATAAAAGCTACACCTCTTAAATAACAAGCAGCACAAAAACCTGTTAAATCGCCTATCATTCCACCCCCTAAAGCAATGAGAATAGTGTCTCGATAATGATGTTGCTCAATTAAAGAGGTAAAAACACGCTGTGCTGTTTCTAAATTTTTATACGTATCTCCATTTTGAATAATCAGGTGATCGATTTGCTTTATCGAAGGAATTTTTTCTAAAGTAGTTATCAAACGATGAAGATATAACGGTGCAATCAGATCATCGGTTATAATCATACCCTGCTGATTATTTTTTTTAAAAAAATTGGAAAAAACAGAAGGGTTATCTAATAACCCTTCTTGAATTATAATGGTAGGAAAATTATTCAAAGGTATCCTGTAACGTTTTCAAAATTTCTTGAGAAACAATCTGTATGCTGCGCCTGTTTGTCATAATCACAATATCTGCAATTTCTCTGTATAAAGGATCGCGTTGTTCCATAAGATTTTCTAAAGTAGCTTGTTTATCTTCTTTATTTTCTTTATCTTGCAATAAGGGTCTGCGTTTATCTCGTATAGTGCGTTCCAACTGCTGAGCAATGGTTGCATATAAATACACAACCGTTCCTCTAGAAGCTAAATAACTTCGAGTCTGTGCATTTAAAATTGCACCGCCTCCAGTCGCTAATACAATGCCTTGTTTTTGAGAAAGCGCATCAATCACAATAGATTCTCTTTTTCGAAAACCCAATTCTCCTTCCACATCAAAAATCCAGGCAATATTAGCGCCTGTGCTTTTTTCAATTTCTTGATCAGCATCATAAAATTCTAGCCCGAGCAACTTTGACAATTGCTTGCCAATGGTACTTTTTCCAGCACCCATCGGACCAATTAAAAATACGTTATTTTTTTCACCTAACATGTTAACAACTCGTATCTTCTTTAATAATTTTGGGAGTAACAAAAATCATCAGTTCTTTACGCTGATCAAGGGTAGATTGGCTTCTAAATAAAAAACCGACCCAGGGGAGTCGACCTAAAAATGGAACGCGCGTAATGGAACACTGTTTCGTTTGTTCGTAAATACCGCCTAATACAACAGTATCTCCGTTAGCAACTAATACTTTAGTTTGCAACTCTCGAGTATTAATGGCAACAGTCGACCCCGTAGGTTCGCCACGGGAATCTTGATTAACCTTCAAATCTAATAAAATATGATCATCTGGTGTAATTTGTGGCGTTACCTCTAATCGCAAGACGGCTTTTTTAAACGCAATTGCTGCGGCACCACTGGATGTACTTTCATTATATGGAATTTCTTCCCCTGATTCAATATACGCCAAATGCTGATCAGAAGTTACCAAGCGAGGACTGGATACAATTTTTCCTAATCCTTCTTTTTCAAGCGCCATTAATTCTAAATCTAAAATGGTACCCCCCGGTAACTTAGCGACCGTGAAGGCGAATCTTCCTAATGCGTTAACCCCTCCACTTAAAAATTGAGGCAAATTAACCGCCAATCTATGGAGTGGATCAATAGTAGAGGGGGCTGCACCTAAGGCAATGGAGCTAGAACCGCCATCTACTACGCCCGCAAGTCCCGTACGAGGCCCCTCTCCAACTTTGGCAGCATATCCAAAGCGTACCCCTAAAGCCTCTTCAAAATCATCATTCGCCAAGACAATTCTTGCTTCAATCAAAACTTGTCTAACAGGAATATCTAAACGACGCACTAATTTTTGAATTTCATAAATTTTTAAAGGTGTATCCTGTACTAATAACATATTAGTACGCTCATCTACAGAAACAGAGCCTCGACTAGATAACAAACTATTTTTGTCAGCTTTTAATAAAACAGCGAGCGCTGCCGCTTTTGCATAATTAATTTGAATATATTCAGAACGTAATCCTGCCAAATCTTCTACCTGCTGAGAATTTTGTAACTCTAGCTTTTCTCTAGTAGCCATTTCTTCAGCAGGCGCTATCAATAATACATTCCCAACTTGACGCTTATCCAAACCTTTACTTTTTAAAATAATCGCTAACGCTTGATCCCAGGGTACATTACGCAAACGTAATGTTACATTCCCAGTGACCGTATCACTGGCTACGATATTCAACCCTGTAAAATCTGCTATCAACTGCAATACGGCTCGCACTTCAATATCTTGAAAATTTAAAGATAAACGCTCACCAGTATATTCCCCTTTCTCTTTTTGTGCTTTTTCTTTGGCCTGATGCGTTATTGATCTTACTTCAAGTGTAAACCGATTATCTGCCTGATAAGCTCTATTTTCGGTGGCACCATGAAATTTAATTTGCATGACTACATCTTTGCCTTGTCTAAAAGTATTAATGCTCGTAATCGGAGTACCAAAATCCGTCACATCCAAAAGCCTTTCAAGACGTTCTGGCAATTGCGTATTAATAAATCGTAAGACAATTTGGCTACGTTCTTCTTTTACATCAACAGGTGTTTTTGACCCTGCTAGGTCAATATTGACACGACCTTCGCCTTTCTCACCACGATGGAACCCAATATCTTTAATAGCATGTGCTTTATGAATTCCTGCAAATGAAGCTTCCTTAGCGTTATTATGAGGTGCAGAACTTGAATCTAAGATCAAACAAATAGTATTATTATGCCGTTTAATGCTGTAAGGCACGCTTTTATGTAAATCTACAATTACGCGCATTCTACCATTAGTTTCCACGACACAAACTTTTTTTACCGCCCCCATATTCACTATTTTTCTAGACTCTTTTTTTGAGAGTGTATTAGAAACACAAGGAAAATCTAATATCACACGTGCAGGATTTTCCGTTGAAAAACTAATAGGCTCTTTAACTATCTCACTCAGGCCTAAATGAATTTGAACTTTATTATGTAAGTCTTTTACATCTATAGAGTTTAACTCTGGCATCGCGTACACATACGTGCTAATGCTTAACATAAAAAACAAAATTACATATCTAAAAATCGACATATTCCTCATTCCCTCTCCATTTGATCTTTTACTGGGCAATCAGCGCCAAAGATGCCTTTCGTTCTATCCAACCACCGCGACCGTCCGGTATAATTTCCGTAATTTTTATACTATCTTCTTGTACGGAATCAATATGGCCATAATTTTGGCCAATATAATTTCCTAAAGTTACACGATAAATCGTTGCATCACTATCTTTGACAATCGCCCATCGTTTTCCATTTTTTTCTAAAGTTCCTAACATTCTTAGTCCATCTAAGGGGAAATTTTCGAGTACTTCTTTTCGACGATTCATATCTGGATGCAGCCCATTATTGCTAGCGCCATTGGCGGCATCTCTTTCAAATTCCGGACGTGCAAAAGGGCTGCGAAGATTCATTGCACTATAGGTAAAATTTTCATAAGGTTCAACATCTGGTAATATTTCAATTTTTTCGACAGACTGACTTTTAACCTTATTCATAAACGCATCTAATTCTTCTAAATTTTCACTATGACAGCCTAATAAATTGATCATTATAAACAATAAAAATATGTTAATTAGCTTATTTATGATCATTTTTATGATCTCTATTGACATAGCGATACGTTTTTGCCGTAATCTTCATAACTAAGTTATCTGTGTTGTGCACTTTGCTCTGATCTGCGGTGGCTTGATCTCTATTAGCTACATTTTTACCTGGTTCTGTATCTAATTCTTTAGGGGCTTCTGTATTTTGATCTTTATATGGCTGAATAACAAAATCATGTAATGTAACAATTCTAGGCAAAGCAGCTACATTGTTAACAAATTCAGCAAATTGTTGATAATTTCCAACAACCGATATTTCAATTGGTAATTCTATATAAAAATCAACTGCGCGCTCAGGCTGTAAACGAATAGATTGAAATTCTAAACCAGTGGCTAATCCTTGATGAGAGATATCCTCTAAAAGAGCAGGCACTTCTGTTTGTTCAGGCAGCTGTCGCAATAAGCCACCAAACATTTTTTTCATATTCTCCAATTGAAGTTTATAAGCCGATAAATTAGCAGCTTGATGGGATTTTGTAACAAAATCAGTTTTTAATTTTACTTCTTCTGATTGAGCATATGCAAGGCGCTCAAATTGATTTTTAATATCAAACCAATAGCCCATCAATAAAATAAAGAGACTCACAAAAATCATCAATACAATAATCATTGGCAATGGCCACGCCCCTAGATTATTGAGTTCCAGTTCTCTTAATTCTTTCCAATTTATATTCATCATGCATCCAAACGTTGGGTAACTTGTAAAGAGAAATCTATACCATGATTTACTTTTTCAGTATTATCTGCTTGAATAAAGGTAAGTACTGCATTGGTCAAGCAAGCAGAAGCATCCATATTGCGCATAAATTTAGAAACGCGAGTATTAGATTCTGCTTTGCCTTCGACTAATAAATATTTTCCTGTACGAGTTAAATTCGTCAGATATAATCCTTCTGGGACGGTTCTAGTAATGGTATCAAATAATTTTACAATTTTGGGCCTATCTCGCTGTAACTGTTGAATGACGTGCATCCTTGCTAATAAACTTTTTTTTTCTTTTTGAAGCGTGGCAATAGAAGCAACTTTTTGATCTAATCCTACAATTTCGCTTCGAAGATGATCATTCAAATTGTCTTGATAATTGATTTTATACGATAAGACAAAATGCATAGTTAATAATACTAAAACTGCACATCCGGCGCATACGCTAATAAAGAAAATAAATTGCTGTTTTTGCTGTTCAATTTTTTCTTCACGCCAAGGTAATAAATTAATATTAATAACCATCTATAAAACTCCGCATTGCAAGACCACAACAAAGCAACAATCCACACGCATCCTCCTGTAAGCGTGCGACATCTACTGTAGGGCTCACGATCATTTCGGATATTGGATTGGCGATGATGGTAGGGATCCCTAATTGTTCTTGAATCAAATTCGCTAACCCAGGCATGGTCGCACAACGCCCTGCTAATACAATGGTATCAATTTCTGCAAAAGATCCGGAAGAAAAGAAAAATTGTAAAGCACGACTGACTTGCTGCACCGCGACGAACTTAAAAGGATTTAAAATCTCACTCTGGTATCCCTCTAATTCATTTTCTCCTCTTTGAGCCATCATCGCTTCAGCCGCTGATAAATTATATCGACGCTGAATTTCTTCAGTAAGCTGCTGCCCGCCAAAGTTTTGCTCTCGCACATAGACACTCTTACCATCACATAGTACACACAAAGTCGTGGCTACGGCTCCAATATCAATAATAGCAACGGTTTCATTTTTGCTTTCCTTAGGCAAATCCTTTATAATCAATCCAAAAGCTCTTTCTACGGCATAGGCCTCGACATCAACGACTTTCGCTGTAAGGCCCCCTAATGCTAAGGCCTCAATACGAGCATCTACATTCTCAGTTTTAGTTCCAACTAATAAAACATCCAATAAACTCGCATTTTTGGGATTTGGACCTAATACTTGAAAATCTAAGTTGATTTCCTGTAATGGATATGGTATATATCGATCCGCTTCAAAAGATATTTGAGTTGCCAGCTCCTGTTCTTTTAAAGATGCGCTCATTTGGATAGTTTTAGTAATAACTGCAGCATTGTGAATAACAATAGCCGCTAATTTAACCGTTGTTCGGGAACGCGCAACAACTGCTGCAATAGCTTTACCAACAGCCTCTACATCTTTAATGGTTGTTGCATCTATTGCTTCAGGGGGTAAAGGTTCTACAGCATAGCTTTGGATACAATAAGTATCGCCCTGTTTTCCTAATTCCAATAGCTTAACCGAGGAAGCACTAAAATCGAGCCCAACCATTTTTTGCGTTTTGCTTGAGAATAATTTTAACACAGGTTAATTACCCAACTTTTGTAAAAGAAAAATATTAATATTCAAATAATTAAATTATATAAATTAAATAATATAATAGCATAGCATAAATACTTAACTTTTCGATATTCCATAACTAATCATTAAAATTATAAAAAATTATGAAAACACTATTTAAACTTTTATTCAAAATAGGTTTTATACTTGGTATTTTTGGCCTAAGTATTCTCCTGATTATTACTATATACCTCAGCGCTAATTTGCCCTCTATAGATAACTTACAAGCAGGTCAACTTGAAGTGCCTCTCAAAATTTATACCTCAGATGGTCAATTATTGGGTGAATATGGGGAAAATAGACGCACCCCCATCGCACTCTCTAAAATTCCTGAAAAATTAAAATTAGCCATATTGGCAACTGAAGATCGTCGATTTTATGAACACCCAGGAATTGACCTTCGAGGTCTATTACGTGCTTCTTTACATCTTGTAACACGAGGTACCAAAGAACAAGGTGCTAGCACTATTACCATGCAAGTTGCTCGAAACTTCTTTTTGACCCGAAATAAAACTTTTTCAAGAAAGCTCAATGAAATTCTCTTGGCGCTGAAAATAGAAAAAGAACTTTCTAAAGATCAAATCTTAGAACTCTACCTTAATAAAATTTATTTTGGAAAAAAAGCTTATGGTATTGCTGCAGCGTGTGAAGTCTATTTTGGAAAACCAATTGAACAACTTAGCCTTGATCAAATGGCCCTGCTTGCCGGATTACCTCAAGCCCCTTCGGCGCTTAATCCAGTCAATAATCCTCAGGGTGCTCTAAAGCGTCGTAACCACGTGTTAAATCGAATGCTGCATTATCAGTTTATTACTGAAAAAGAACATGCAAAAGCAACTAAAGCGCTCATTCATGTAACCTACCATAATAACGATCTTGGCTTTTATGCGCCCTATGTTGCTGAAATGGTCCGTCAAGAAATTATTTCATTATATGGAGATGAGGCCTATACTCAAGGATTAGAAGTCTATACTACTATTGATAGTGCACTACAAAAATCTGCACAAGAAGCTGTACAATCAGGGCTACGTGAATACGATAAAAGACATGGATATAGAGGCGCGATTGCGAAAGTCACTATACCCACCGATTTAAATAAAGTAAATGCTCATGCATTATTAAATCGGTATCCAAGCTATGCTAAGTTACTCCCTAGCGCTATTACCCGTGTGGATACGGGCAACCTGTATGGAATATTAGCAACTGGCCAAAAAATTCAAATTCCTTTACGAGGAGTACAATGGGCTATCCCACATAAATCGATAGCCTCTACTTTTAAAAAAGGGGATGTGATTTATGTAGAAAAAATGGCTGAGTCTTGGATGGTAAGCCAAATTCCACAAGCCAGTGGTGCACTGGTTGCGATGAACCCTGAAAACGGTGCAATTTTATCCTTAGTGGGGGGCTATGATTTTAGATTATCGAACTTTAATCGTGCTACTCAAGCACTCAGACAACCTGGCTCTAGTTTAAAGCCTTTTATTTATGCTGCTGCACTTGAACAAGGCTATACTGCTGCTAGCATTATTAATGATGCTCCTTTAGTTGTTTCCGATCCAAGCTTAAAAGAAGCATGGCGCCCCCAAAATGTCTCTAAAAAATTTGGAGGGCCAACTCGTTTACGTATTGGCTTAACTGAGTCTAGAAACTTAGTCTCTATTCGTTTATTAGAAGCATTAGGGATCCTCAAAGTCATTGACTTTTTAGAGAAATTTGGCTTTGAACGCAAAAGTTTACCGCCTACGTTATCACTTGCCTTAGGAACCAACTCTATCACCCCTTTACAGCTAACCACCCGTTATGCCACTTTTGCAAATGGAGGCTATAAAGTCGATTCTTATCTCATCACTCGCATTAAAAATAATCAAAAAGAAGTCATTTTTGAAGCGCAACCTGCGCGTGTATGTAATGATTGTGACATGGATTTATTCAATACTACAAAATCTATGCCTCGTGTTTTATCTCCTCAAACCACCTATATTATGAATTCTATCTTACAAGACACTATTCAAACCGGAAGTGGTATTCGCGCTAAAGCGTTAAATCGATTAGATTTAGGCGGAAAAACAGGAACTACCCAAAAAGATGTGGATGCGTGGTTTGCCGGGTATCATCCGACTTTAGTAGCTACTGCCTGGGTTGGTTTTGATGAACCTAAAAGCCTTAAAGAAGGAGGCTCCCGTGCAGCGATTCCTATTTGGATGAAATTTATGGGGAATGCGCTTAGAAAAATCCCCCCCTACGTATTAGTGCCCCCAAATGGCATTGTCAGCGTTAAAATCGATCCTAAAACAGGCCTGTTAGCCTATCCTGACCAATCCAATGCTATTTTTGAAATTTTTAGAGAAGATACCGTACCTACCCAAGTTGCTCCTGATACAGGGGCAGAGGTAGTGACTGTAGAAATGACTCCAAAAGAGGATTCAAATAATGAGGCGTTGTTTTAAAAAACAATAAAGAAAAGTGGTCGGGACGAGAGGATTTGAACCTCCGACCACATGCCCCCCAGGCATGTGCGCTACCAGGCTGCGCTACGCCCCGAATAAGAAAAAATAGCAGCCTCTATCTTACCTATCTTTTGATAGATTCTCAATCTTTAGTTGAGGCAAGATCGCCTTTAAATTTTAACACTCTATCTTTTAGTTTTTTACCTGGCCTAAAAGTAACGACTCTTCTTGACTTAATAGGAATTTCTTCACCTGTTTTAGGGTTCCGGCCAGGTCTTTGTTTTTTCTTTCTAAGTGAAAAATTACCAAAACGAGATATTTTAAGTTCAACACCTTGTTCTAGTTCAGCTCGCATGGTTTCAAAAATCAGATCTACAAAATCTTTTGCATCTTTTTTACTTAAATTAAGATCGTCAGTTTCTACTAATAAATCTGATAATTCTGCTTTTGTTACTGTACCAGTCATTTATGTTACTCCCTTAATTGTGCATTAAATTTTGATGCTAAATTAGCAATCATCCCTTGCATGAGTATCTCAACCTCATTTTCTACTAAAGTACGCGCTTCATGTTGAAACGTTAGACTAATAGCAGCACTTTTTCGACCAACCTCTATCCCTTTACCACTATAAATATCAAAAACCACTACTTTTTGTAAGAGTTGACCTACATTATTTTTTATAAACTCTACAAGCGCTCCTATTTCTTGATCAATATTCAATGTAAAACTCACATCTCGACTGATACTCGGATATTTTGAAGGAGCATGAAATTCAAAGTCTTTCATTTTTGAAAAATCTTCTAATAATAATTCAAAAACAATGACGGTACCTTCCAAAGATAAGGTTTGAGCCATCTTTGGGTGTAAAACGCCCATAGAACCTAAATTTTTAGATTTATAACTTATTTTAGCACTTTGACCCGGATGCAAAACACCTTCTGTACAGGCACTCCATTGTAAATCGTCGACATTATATCCTGTGAGCTGAAAAATAGATTCAATATGACCTTTCACATCATAAAAATCGAATGCCTTTGCTTTGGCTCCCCAATGCGTAGGATCTGCTTGACCCACTACAATACCACTTAAAACACGCTCTTGAATCAGTTCATGATTAATCAATCTAAACCTTAACCCACTTTCAAAAAGTTGGATAGTAGATTGGCTACGCGCCTGATTATATTGCAACGCACTTATTAAACCGGGCCACAAAGAAGTACGCATAACAGACATCTCACTGGAAATAGGATTTTCCAGTTTTAAACTCTCAAGCTCAGGGGTACATAACGCTTGAAGTGTGGGGGAGACAAAACTATAGGTGATAGCTTCGGTATATCCCATATCCGCTAATGCACGCCTAAAACGGCTTAAAGGCACTGAATCTATTTTTAAATAATTTTTATCTGCTGTAAAACTCGGTTTAGTAACCGGTAAATTCTCATATCCCACGACCCTACAAATTTCTTCAATCAGATCTGCTTCAATAGTTAAATCAAATCGATGGCTAGCAGGGGTGACACTCCAACTCAAACTTTGATTGGGCAATGAATCGGATCTGACCTCACACTCTAAAGAAACTAAAATATCAACAATTTGCTCGGCTGTAATATTATGACCTAATAATTTATTTATACTTTGGTGATTTAAAGTAATACAGCCTATTTTTGGCAAATAAGTAGGATCGCCTTTTTCAATTAAAACGCCCGCCTGCCCACCTGCAATTTCCAAAATTAATTGGGTTGCCCGTTCAATCGCTTGTGCAGGTAAATTAAAATCAACGCCACGCTCAAAACGATAAGCAGAATCTGTTTGTAACCCAAAATTTCTAGCTACGCCCGCCAATGCTAAAGGATGAAAAAAAGCACTTTCTAAAAAAACACTTTGGGTTTGCATAGAAACCCCGCTGTCTAGCCCTCCCATCACCCCTGCTAACGCAAGGCTTGCTTTACTATCGGCTATAACACAATGTTCTGGTGTTAATTTCAATAATTGATTATCCAATGCAACTAACGTCTCACCAGCCTTTGCCTTTCGAACTATAATAGATTTATTAGGTTTATCCGCATCGATTTTATCCAAATCAAATGCATGCATAGGTTGTCCTAACTCTAGCATCACATAATTCATAATATCTACAATGCAATTATGAGTTTTTAACCCACTGGCACTCAATCGCATTTTCATCCAATCGGGGGTTGGATTGGAAACAGTAATATTTTGAATCACACGACCACAATATTTTGAGCAGATGTTTAATGCATCTGATTCAATCTCTAGGGTTACTTCAATCTGGCTATTTATAGGGGCTTGAACGATATTAAACGGCATTGTATAAACTGAATGGGTACAAGCCGCTAGATCGCGTGCAATCCCTTTGATACTTAAACAATCACCACGATTTGGAGTAATGTTAATGTCAATCTCATCGGAAGTGCTAAAATCATCACTATGCTCTACTTCTAATCCAGCCATCGTTAAAAAATGACACAATTGCTCTTTGGAACAATTTGGATTTATCCATTCCCGTAGCCACGATTCGCTAAATTTCATTTTTTTTAAACACCGCTAAATTGTTCCAAAATACGTAAATCATTTTCAAAAAACAACCGAAGATCATCAATGCCATATTTTAACATTGCAAAACGCTCTACACCCAACCCAAAAGCAAAACCTGAATATTTTTTAGGATCAATATTCACTTGCCTTAATACATTTGGATGTACCATGCCACACCCTAAAACCTCTAACCAACGGCTTTTGGAATGCATTCTAATATCTACTTCTGCAGAAGGCTCTGTAAAAGGAAAAAAAGAAGGTCTAAAACGGATCTCCACCCCTTTCCCAAAATAATCATATAAAAAAGAAGTTAAAATCGCTTTTAAATTTGAAAAATTAATATTCTCATCCACCACCAAAGCTTCTATTTGATGAAACATAGGCGTATGAGTCATATCAGAATCACATCGATAGACACGACCTGGTGCAATAATTCTAATAGGAGGTTTATTGTTTTCCATAAAACGAATTTGAACATTCGAAGTATGCGTACGCAATAATAAATCTTTTGAAAAATAAAAAGTATCATGCATCGCACGAGCAGGATGATGTTCTGGTATGTTTAAAGCATCAAAATTATAATAGGTACTTTCTACTTCCGGACCCAATTCTATTGAAAAACCCATTTTAGAAAAAAATTGCTCAATATGTTCGATAGTATGGGTAACAGGATGCAAAGACCCTCTTTTAGGGGCTCTACCTGGTAGAGTAACATCTATTTGTTGAGTTTGTAATTTTTGAAGAAGCTCTATTTTTTCTAAAGCAATTTTTCTTTTCTCAAGCAGTGCAACTATTTCTTGTTTAGCACTGTTTATCTCTTGACCTTGAATTTTTCTTTGCTCAAGGGGTAATGTGCCAACGGATTTTAACAAATCGGTTAATTGGCCATTTTTACCTAATAAATGCACTCTTATCTGATCTAATTGATACAAATCAGGAGAATGTTCAATGTTATCTTTAGCCTGATTGATAATATTATGAATAATATTTGACAGTTCCAACACCCAGATTCTCCTAACGTTGCAAAGCCCCCTTTGGGGGGCTAGTACGATAATGGGTCAATGCATTAAGCTAGTGCAGATTTTGCGGTTTGTGCAATTTTTTCAAATGCTACTTTATCAAATACCGCTAATTCACTAAGAATTTTTCTATCTATAGCAATATGAGATTTTTTCAAACCTGCTATAAAACGACTGTATGATATACCACATTCTCTGGCTGCTGCATTTACACGCACAATCCAAAGTGAACGAATTTGACGTTTACGCTGACGTCTATCACGATAAGCATATTGTCCTGCTTTAATCACCGCTTGTTTTGCAACTTTAAAACAGCGACTCCGAGCACCATAATACCCTTTTGCTAATTTTAATACTTTTTTGTGTCTTTTATGGGAAGTGACACCCCGTTTTACTCTTGCCATTTCTTAATCCTCATTTTAAAAACCTTGACGCTTGATTATTCAGCACACAACATTCTACGTACCAATTTTGCATCACATTCTTTTAGAACGCCATCAGCACGTTGGTGACGCACTTTTTGAGATGATTTCTTGGTTTTAATATGGTTACGAAAGGCACGTCTAAAACGTACTTTTCCGGTCCCGGTTATTTTAAAGCGCTTGGCAGCGCCCCGGTTGGTCTTTAATTTGACCTTTCCCTTTGTTTTTGTTTTTTGTGTCATTTATTCAACTCCGCATTGATTAATTGTTCATTAATTATTTATTTTTAGGAGAAATTATCATAACCATTTGTCGGCCTTCTAGTCTAGGCATTTGATCTACAACCCCTATTCCTTCTACCTCTTTTACAATACGTTCTAATAAGTGCGTGCCCAATTCTTTATGGGTGATTTCACGTCCTCTAAAACGAATAGTTACTTTAACTTTATCTCCCTCTTTTAAGAAGCTTATAAGGTTGCGAGTTTTTACCCCAAAATCCCCTTCTTCTGTCACCGGTCGCATCTTAATTTCTTTGGTTTTAGAAATTTTCTGCTTTTTCTTAGACTTTTTCTCGTTAAAGATAAGTTTACCGTAATCCATGATACGCACAACAGGAGGATCTGCATTAGGTGAAACTTCCACTAAATCTAAATCTAGCTTATCAGCAAGTTCTAATGCGGTTCTAGAAGACATTAAGCCCGTTTTGAACTGCACAAAAATAGCTGGATCAAGTTTATTCTCTGGATCAACTAATCTCACGTTCGGGGCTATAATGGCCTTATTTATACGAACCGTCTGTTTTTTTGGTGTGCTAATTGTTTTTTCTCCTGTTTTCTTTCATGATTTTATCAGTAAACTCACTAAGTGATAGTAATCCAAGATCTTCACCATCGCGCGTTCTAACCGATACCTTTTGTTGCTCTATTTCCTTATCGCCTACCACTAATAAGTAGGGAACACGATCAATAGTGTGTTCCCGAATTTTAAAGCCTATTTTCTCATTACGCAAGTCGGTAATAACTCTGATCCCTTGATCTAATAAACTTTTTTCAATACTTTTAGCAAAAGCCACCTGTTTATCGGTAATATTAAGTATTACAACTTGAACAGGCGCTAACCAAAAAGGAAAAGAACCGGCATACTCTTCAATTAAAATACCAATAAAACGTTCTAAAGAACCTAAAATAGCACGGTGCAGCATCACGGGAGCTTGGCGGAAACCATCTTCAGCAATATATTCGGCACCTAAACGCACTGGCATAGAAAAGTCAACCTGCATAGTACCACATTGCCACACACGACCGATACAATCATGAAGAGAAAATTCAATTTTAGGACCATAAAATGCCCCTTCACCCTTACAAAGTTCCCATTGGATATTCTTATTGTTCAAAGCGACTTCTAAAGCCTGCTCTGCTTTATCCCAAATCTCGTCCGATCCTACTCGATTTTCAGGACGGGTCGATAATTTCACAGAAATAGATTTAAAACCAAAACTTTCATATACTGGATACAATAAATCAATAAAGTTAGAAACCTCGCTTTGTATCATATCCTCTGTACAAAAAATATGGGCATCATCTTGTACAAAATTTCTACAACGCATTAAACCATGTAATGCCCCTGAAGGTTCATTTCGATGACAAGATCCAAATTCAGCCATTCGCAAAGGCAGATCCCGGTAGCTTTTAATACCTTGATTATAAATCTGCACATGACACGGACAATTCATTGGTTTAACCGCATACACTCGGTCATCCGTTTGAACAGTAAACATGTCTTTTCCAAACATTTCCCAATGGCCAGATTTTTCCCATAAACTGCGATCCACTACCTGAGGAGTATGCACTTCTTGGTACCCATGCTCGGTAATAAGCTCTCGGATATAATTTTGAATTAATAAATAAATAGTCCACCCCTTAGGATGCCAAAAAATCATACCCGGGGCTTCTTCTTGAATATGGAATAAATCGTATTTTTTACCTAATTTACGATGATCACGCTTTTCAGCTTCTTCTAGACGATTCAAATACGCATCTAAAGATTTTTGGTTCTCCCACGCGGTACCATAAATACGTTGTAACATGGCATTATTAGAATCGCCTCTCCAATACGCCCCTGCCACTTTTTGTAATTTAAAAGCTTTAATTTTACTAGTAGAAGGCACATGCGGCCCCCGACACAAATCAATAAAATCACCTTGCTGATAAAAACTTAAATCTTCAGTATCTGGGATCGCATTTAAAATTTCAACTTTATACGTTTCACCCATTTTTTCAAATAATTTAATTGCCTCGTTACGAGACATCACGGTTCGTTTTACCGTTAAATCTGCTTTGACTATGTCCGTCATTTTTTGTTCAAATAAAGCCAAGTCTTCCGGGGTAAAAGCACGACTAAAAGCAAAATCATAAAAAAATCCATTTTCAATCACTGGACCAATAGTCACTTGAGCTTCAGGGTAAACTGACTGCACTGCCTGAGCTAGCAAATGAGCACAAGAATGTCTAATAACTTCTAAACCTTCAGGACTTTTTTCAGTAATAATAGAAAGTTTAGCATCTTGCTTAATCTCAAAACTGGTATCAACTAAAGTATTGTTCACTTTTCCTGCTAAAGCAGCTTTAGCAAGCCCTGCTCCAATACTTTGAGCGACAAATTGCACGGTAACTGGTTTATCAAAAACCTTTTGTGTACCATCTGGTAGTGTAATAATAGGCATGATGCGTTCTTTCCAAAAATATCAACATGATTGCAAGTTTAATAAAATATTCCCAAACATCCTATCATAGGATAGGCAATGATTGTAGCCTTTTTTCTATCTTAACCCCTCATCCGCCCCGAAGCGGCTGAAGGCTCCCCAGTTTTTTTCGGTACAAAAAATTTGTCCCTTTCGTAAAGGGACCGTAGCTCTTGCCGTAGGCTTAGAGATACGAGGGATTTAGGGCACAGTATCACTTAAATCCCTCTTGGCATCGCTTCCACCTACGCACAAGCGCTTCGGTGGACAAGTCGCGACGCCGTCTCCCTTTACGAAAGTGAGATTATGGATTCTCTTCGCTCATCCTCTTTCCCTTACCAAAAATTATAGAAAATTCTATTTCCCCAGACACTACTGACCTTCACGGGAGAGGACTGCCCTTGGGCGGACTTTCAGGGGTTTAAAACTTATGATGCCGGACCGTAAAGCAACAAGGCGATTTTTTTACTTATCATCTTGCTTTCGATGCACCGTGACCTTAAACAAACCGCCATCTTCATCATTTACAAAATCAATTAAAGGCCACGCCTCTAGCGCCCGCCTAATACCTGATCCCAGCCCCTTGTAAGGTAATAATCCTTTACTAATAAAAGAAACTAAAATAGGATTACGAATATTTGAGTTTCCCAACTTTATTTTTTCAACCGTTAAATTATTCGGTAACGATCCCGGACTAATAATTTCAATACGATTTTTAAAAATAAAAATCCTAATCGGCGCACTAATTAAATAATCACGATGCATTAAAGCATTGACTAAAAGCTCTTCAAATACAATCAAAGGTATTTCTAGTGTACCTGGTGAATTAACCCCACGACCTGCTTGTCTTTGATGTAAATTTCTATGAATAAATGAAATCGCTGACTCAAATATTTTTGATAAAGGTCCTGAAAAGTCGTGTGTATCTATATATTCACTCACATGAATATCATTACCCGGATAATAAATTGCTTTAATTGTGAACTGTGGCTTAATGTATTCAGGTCGTTCCCCAAAAAGTAATAATCCTGCTAAAGTCAGATGACCATCTCCCGTGGCAAGATTCATATTGTGTAACAAATTTAACCTAGCGGCGATATCATCAGGATAGTCTTGATCATATACCTCTTTAAGAAAATCTCTAAAACGCAATTTATCAATTGCTTCCACCCCTACTTGCACAGGCAATTCATCCGCATGAAACTCATGACTCTCTTGAAAGAAACGTCGTATTTCTTCCCTAGAATGCGCTCGACGCTTGTCTGCCCCGCACTTCAACCAAATCACACCATCTTTATCAAAATAAGGTTTATTTAAACCTTGAGCAACAGTCACTATAAGAACCACCTTACCATTTTTAAGCGCGACGCTTTCAGTCTTCACACTCAGTGGACTACGTACCAACTGAGTTGCAGCATTACTAATAAGTTGATTAATACGAGTGATATCATCAAATGACAGACCTGGTGTACTCCCATCATCAGCAACGCCAATAAAAATAGTACCTCCGTCTGTATTAGCAAAGGCTGCCATCTCTGAAGCTAAAGATTGTGCATTTTTGACATCCACCTTAAATTGTCGTGTACTATCTTCCCCCAAAGCAATAGATCTAAGTTTTGGTGATTCTTCCATGAAAAATTACAATGCTCCCTTAAAAAAATCACTTACAAAAGTCTCGAGTTGATCTACAGATACTCTTTCTTGCGTCATACTATCTCGATGACGAACCGTTACTGTATCAAATGCATTCACATCCCCATCTTTACCGATGGTTTCAAAATCAATAGTAATACACAGAGGAGTCCCTATTTCATCATGTCGTCGATAATTTTTTCCAATATTTCCCGTATCTTCGTATGCAATTTTACCCAAGCCTAAAGCGCGTAAATTTTTTCTAATCTCAAGCGCCTTGGCAACAATATCTGGATTATTTTTAGCTAAAGGCATAACGGCTACTTTCACTGGGGATAAATGGGGTTTTAATTTTAAAACCACCCGCTTTTTATCTTCTTCCAATGTTTCTTCTGTATAAGACTCTACTAAAATCGCTAAAACACCTCTATCCACGCCTGCAGAAGGCTCAATGACAAACGGCACCATAGATTCTTTAGTTTGCGAATCTACTATATTTAATTTAGAAGTACTTGCAGTATTGGGTTTTACACTCGCCTGTATATTCAATAGGCTTTGATCTTTCGAATGAGAACCTAAATCATAATCCGTTCTATTAGCTATACCTTCTAGTTCTTCAAAACCATGAGGGAAGCGATATAAAATATCGACTGTTTTTTTAGCATAATGCGCTAATTCTTCTTTTGCTTGTACAAGCAGTTGCAGATTTTCAGTTGCTAATCCTTGCTTTTCCCACCACGCTAAGCGTGTTTTAACCCACTCATCATGCCAACGCTCATCTTCTCCAGGTTTAACAAAAAATTCAATTTCCATTTGTTCAAATTCTCTCACTCTAAAAATAAAATTACGAGGCGTAATTTCATTTCTAAACGCCTTTCCAATTTGTGCAACACCAAAAGGAAGTTTTTGAAAAGTAGAATCCACAATATTTTTAAAGTTAATAAAAATACCTTGTGCGGTTTCTGGTCTTAAATAAGCAAAAGAGGTGCTATCTTCGACCGGGCCAATCCGCGTTTTAAACATCATGTTAAAAGGTCTAGGTTCGGTTAATTTCGTCGAACCACAATGATCGCATTTACCATCGACCAAATGATCTACCCGCCAGCGCCGTTGGCAATCATAACAATCGACCATATTATCTGAGAAAGTTTCCTCATGACCAGAATATTGAAAAACCATTTGATGCGATAAAATGGAAGAGTCTAGCCCTACTACATCATCGCGCTCATACACATTCGAGCGCCACCATGCCGCTTTTAAATTATTTTTAAGCTCTACTCCTAATGGCCCATAGTCATACACACCTTGTAAACCACCGTAAAGCTCACCGCTTTGAAAGAGAAAGCCTCTTCTTTTACAAAATGAAACAATTTCGTCTAAATTTTTCGCTGGCATGGGTATTTCCGATATTTCCGTTTTATGATAACTAACTAGATATTAAGGTATAGGATACCTGACTGTTTGTATTTTAACAGAAAAAGGAAGGAAACCGTCTTCTATTTCTCAAAAGACGGTCTGAAAATATGAGATATTCTTGGACTGCAAAAGCTAGACAGCTTTCTTTTTTGTTTCTTAGCAGCAGCCACTGCAGGCTGTTTTTCTTTTTGAATAAAACACTTGATATGTTTAACCATTGGAACCTCACTTTGATCATGTAAACTAATCAAGTGTGTACAATGACCTCCATTTACCATACACGTTTTTTTAAAAGTCTTATAAGACTCTTTAGATTTATCATATTTATACTCTTTTTTAAAATCAGATTTCATGGCGCTATAAACAGATGCAATGTTTGAATCAATAACATGATCATTCTTTGAAAAAATAAGCATCTTATTCTTTTTAGGCAGACTTTTATAAGCAGATGCCGCATTCATATTCCAATTCAATAAAGGCTAATGTAATGTTACTAGTTTTACGGAGTTTGTTTTTTAGGTTTAGCTGGCTCTGACTCATGCTTAGACAGCGGCTTGTTATCGACAATAGTATTTTCTGTCTTTTGAGCAGACACAACAGCAGGGGGAGGAGAAACAGGATCAACAACAGATTGTTTTTTTATAAATACATTAATATTATCAGTTACTTTTTTACGCGAACCCTGAACACGCAGCAGTTCTCGGTGAATATTTAATTTTCTAACTCACAAAGCAAGCTAGCCAAGTGAACAGCTTTAGTGTAATTGCCCTGAATCTGTTAAAATCGACCTGATTTTAGATAGATGCAAGGATAAAGAATGGCAACTAAAAAACTGAGCT